>JACQMU010000141.1 GCA_016203425.1 Candidatus Woesearchaeota archaeon | reverse complement strand
CTAATTAAACAATAAATGCTCATTTAGAAAGTGAAATCTTTTATACTTCATCCCAAACCGCCACAGCCGACCAACAATTCGGCCCCTACAAAATACTACCGAGTGGAAATATGCAATCCATATCACATCCCTACTGCGCAAAGAAATGGAAGAAACAAAAGAAACCGTGACCAGCACTGCTGTGGAAAATAATGATTTATCCAAATTAATAGTTGCGGGAAACTCTTTTGGTTTTCTAAATGATGATGAAGAATTGTATTCTGAGAAAGATTTAGTTGAACGATACACATGAATAAAGGTGACATTGTACTTGTGCGTTTTCCGTTCACTAAAAACGCAACATTTTTATACACCCTCTAACTAGGGAATTGTAGACCTATAAATAGGGATAATATGATAACCAAAGAAAGCGACATACTTTTAGTTCTGGCCAAAAAGCCTTGGAAGAAGTTCACATTCACAGAGATTAAAAATCTTTCAAAGAAGAAATCAAAAAGCTATGTGGCATCAACGCTCAATAAATTTATTGGGGAATCCATAATTAACACAGAATCTGTGAGCAGAATTCATTTATACTCCCTTAATCTATCTTCACCAAAAACAAGAAGCATCGCAGGCTTTGTTTTGGAGAATGAAGGCTGGAATAAGAAACAAATCCCCTACAAAGATATTAAGAAAATAATGCAGAAAATACCAACTGAAGATTATGCATTCATAATCACCGGAAGCTACGCAAAGAACAAACAAACAAAGAACTCAGATATAGATGTTGTAATTATTGTTGACGATTCTTTTAATACAAAAAAAGTATACGCGGAGTTATCACACACCTGCGAGCTGAATATTCCACCAATACACCTATACGCTTTCAGTAATTCAGAATTTATTGAAATGCTCACAAATAAAGAAGCCAATTATGGAAAAGAGATTGTTAAAAACAACATTATTTTATATGGGGGGCAGATATACCTTCAGCTTTTAGAAGAGGCGATACAAAATGGATTTACAAGTAAACTTGTTTATTGAACGCGCAGATACTGAATTATTACTGGCAGAGAAAATTAAAATATTGTGCGAAGAAGATAATACACGCACGATACTACAAATACCCAAACAAAAAACTTTTTACAGCGCAGTCATCTCACACGCTTATTACGCTATATTTTACTCAGCAAAAGCAGTTCTTCTCACAAACGACATAAAAACCACATCACCAGACATACACAAAAAAACCTTTGATGAATTCAAAAAACAGTTTGTAGATACTGGAATTCTCGATGTTAGACTTTTAGAGATTTATAAAAAGATGGTCATCAGAGCAGATGAACTTCTGGAAATATTCAAAAACGAAAAATGGAAACGAGGTAATTTCACTTATAACACCACCCCTCAAGCAAACAAAAAACCTGCTGAAGACTCCATAAACAACGCCAAGGTCTTCTTTTCAAACATATTAAAAGTCATAGAATTTCAACCAAACAATCACGGAAAGAACAAATGATTCCAGCAATAAAACAAACACTCGAATCAATACGTAAACACTATTCCCTATTCACAATTTCAACAATCATAGAAATACTGTTCTTCTACTTTCTCACAAGACTGCACATTGAAATCTTTAAATCAGCAGCTGTCCACATCAAACAAGCACAAAACATTATTCAGGGACAAATCACCAAGTTAACACAAACAGAATACTCGCAATTCGACAAAGTATTATTATCAAATGCAGACTTTGCAGCACAATACCACCAAATTGTCAAATACATAGGATTGTTTCTGCTGTTATTCTTTCTGCTGTGGTTTTTGCTAAGAGGACTAAACTGGCTCATCGCACACAAAATTGCAGGAACAAAAATAAAACTAAAAACATTTATCTTACGATTCACACTCTTTAGTATTACTGGATTTGCACTGTTTGTATTACTGCTAATATTCTACGGCAGCATGATAAACTACGCAACATTCAATCCACTGCCGCTCATCAACACAAAAATAGCAAACACCACTTTCTTTGTGCTCACAATAACGCTGCATTACTTTGTTTCAACAGGATTTGCACTCACTGGCAAAAAAATAATAACCTCAATAAAAACAACACTGCCTGCATACTTACTAATCAATTTGCTGCTGGCAACACTTATCCTCATACCTGCAGTGTTTACAAAAACATCATTCTGGACAAGCATTTTAACAATATTGTTTGTTACATTCCCAGCAATCATATTTGCCAGAATTTTGTTTACGAATGTTGTGAATAAATAGCGAGGCGAGCGCGAGCGATTACTTTATTTTGTAAACAACAACACGATTAGGTGCATCATCAGAAACAAACACCTGCTCAAACGATGATAGTTTCTCACCGGTAAACATGCGCACAATCAATGCATCAGTTAAATCAGCATCCATCAGAACAGAACGATACTCACTACCAGACTGGTAGACAACAGCAGAAAATTTTTCCTTAGAATTCTTAAAAGACACAACAGTCCGCTTTCCGCCACTAACAAAAACAAGAGATTTTGGAAAAACACCCTCAATTGTTGCATTCATTGATTTTACATCAACAATCAACCCGTCGCTACAAAATATTGTTGCATTATTCTGCCTGCAATGGCCAATCTCACCAACATGCTTTTCAGGAACAACATCCTCAAAAGACTTTGCAGTGTAATACGCCTCAACAGCATCATCTTCAGAGAAGTTGTATGTTGACTGCAAAAACGCAGTAGCGTTATCAAAAGACATTCCACGAATTTCCTGCCGCAAGCGCGCAGCATTAAAATCCCATTTAACATAATAATCATACAAATGCAGCTGGTACAACATCGGTTCAGTGATGACTATAAAAACAGAATTTGTTTTATTACAAAGAACATAACTCTGAGGAACTATTCCGTTACCAAAATAAATATCATCCCCGCAATTCATCATCTTCAGCACACCAGAAGACACACTCTCGTTATTGCTCAACAAAGCACGCGCAGTCCAGTAACCACGCGGCGTCTTGAACAAACCGCCATCAAAAAAAGTAGCCCTGCGGGAAAACGCCTGCCAAGCATAACCCAAATCCCACCACGAAGCAATCACTGCGTCACTCTTACTATTAACACGAACAAACTCAGCAGCATCAACCAAAGATTTCGTAACAAGAGGAAGCTTTGTCTTAGCAACAAAAGGGGAAGGATTAACTATAACAAAAACAATAATTACTGCAAACAAAAGGCTTGACAATTTCACTGCCGCAAAAGACAATTTTAACCTGAGCACAGAACTCACAAGATTATCAAACAAAACACCAATACGAGCAAAAGCACGCCCAGCAATCAATGCAAGCGGCGGTGTAACAAAAAACAAAAACCTCGCAGACAAAAACGCAGGAACAACAAACAACACAAGCCAAACCCACGGCAATAATGTAGTTACCTCAATCTTGTCTTTCAGACTTCTGACAAAAAACAATAATTCAATTAAAACAAGCACAACCAATAAACCGCCGCCAAGCGCTGCCACAAAACGACCAATTGTTTTGGCGCCCTCAAGTTCAGTAATTGAAGAAAACGATGTTGGAAAAACCTCATTCACCTGCGCAATATTAAGCATGATAGATATACGTTCACGATACTCAGAAGTAACATGATAAACAAGATACCCAGACGCAATAATAATTACTAAGATTCCTAAAATGAACACGTATTTTCTTTCAAGACAAGCTTTGCGCAACAACCAAATCACTGCAAACGCTGCGCAGACAAATATGATTAATAGCGGAACAAAAAACAAACCAGACCAAACAAACTTGGCATAATTCAACAACGCAAACAACACAAGCCATGAAAATAATGCACGAATTTTGTGAGAAAAATCAATGCCGTACAAAAACAACAAAACACTCGCAAGACTCACAGCCATCGCAACAACCTGAGTGTCAGCATAACCTGCATAATTCCAAAACAAAAAAGTTGGGTGGATGGAAAAAACAAGAGCTGACAAGAAAGCATCGTACAAACCACTCACCCTTTTAGCAATAAAAAACACCAGAAGAACAGACAACACACCTGCAAAAACTGGAAAATAAAACGTTGCAGTCGCCAAAGAAACAAAATTAACTATTTTAAAAAAGTAAAACAAAACATACGGAAACACGTTAGGACTAACAATATCGCCAAAAGGATAAGAACGCAGCACATCTTTCTCGTTACCATCAGTTAACGAACCATGCTCAACAAGATTGCGCGCAAGCCTGAAATAATAATAAGGATCAGCACTGTACAAAAACGTCTGGCCATTCTTATCACGATAAAAAGATTTGTACTGCGCAGACAAAGCATTAACATTTTGTTCAAACTCAGGACGGTGCACAATCTCCAACAACTTTTTTTCAACCAACGCAAGCTTTTGCTGAGCAGAAGCATCAGGAAACTCTTTCACAACATCAGCAAGAACCTGCTGTTTCAACTGTGCAACCAAGCTGTTCTGCACACTCACATCAATACGCTCAAGATTTTGTGGCTGAACCAAAACCGCCATGCTCAAAATTATTAAGACCGCTAACAGAATACGAGAAAGATGAACATCAAGAAATTTAGTGACAATTGTGGGGGAAACAGAATTGTGCGCTTTTACTTCCTCAACAGGCTTTGGCGTTGCATCAACACCATCCTCTGAACTCAACAGCTTCCCCACATCAAGCGACTGGCCATATCTTACATCCATAACACCGTGCAACAAACAAGAACTATTTAAACATTACAGGTGCACAAGCTTTTTAAACAAACATTGGTGAGAGAAAATCTGATGAACATAGATGAAGAATTAATCAAGAAAAATCTCAGAGGCATCATCCTTGCAGGCGGCAAAGGAACACGGCTTGAACCTCTGACAAGAATCATGAACAAACACTTAGTCAGGGTTGGAAATTACCCTATGATAGAATACCCATTACAAACACTCATAAAAATGGGAATAAAAGACATTCTCGTCATCAGCGGCGTGCACCACATCGGACAAATAATGGACTACTTAGGCAGCGGAAAACAACACGGAGCAGAGTTTACTTATCGCGTACAAGACGAAGCAGGGGGCATAGCACAAGCACTTGCACTTGCAGAAGACTGGGCGCAAGAAAAAAAAGTAGCAGTCATTCTCGGAGACAACATTTTCTTACAAGACTTCAAAGAAGATGCATTGCGCTTTGTAAAAGGAAACGATGGCACAATGCTGTTCCTCAAAGAAGTCATGCACCCACAACGATTTGGGGTTGCGACAGTACAAGGCAACAAAATTACTGAAATAATTGAAAAACCAACAGAGCCAAAAACAAACCTTGCAGTAACAGGACTCTACCTTTACGACGCAGCTGTGTTTAACAGAATAAAGCCGCTCAAACCATCATTGCGCGGAGAGCTTGAAATAACAGACGTCAACATGTCATACGTAAAAGAAGGCAAGACAACATACAAAATAATAAACCAATGGATAGATGCAGGAACATTCCCAAGCCTTGAAGAAGCAGAACGACAAGTAAGGGAGTACAACAAATGAAGAAAGTTGTTGTCACAGGGGGAGCAGGATTTATAGGAAGCCATTTGGCTGAAGAATTAGTAAAACAAGAATATTCTGTAACAGTTGTTGATAATTTGTTCACCGGCAAAAAAGAACATTTGAAGGAAGTTAGTGCAAAAATAGAATTTGTTGAGGGAGACATAAGAGATATTAATTTGTTAAAAAAACATTTTGCTGAAGCAGACACAGTATTCCATCAGGCAGCACTGCGCTCAGTGCCAGCATCAGTTGCAGAACCAGTGCCTTACTACGACGTAAATATTATCGGAACACACAACGTGCTTGAAGCAGCCAGACTTTCTGGGGTTAAAAGAGTTGTATTTGCATCATCATCATCTGTTTACGGCGATTTAATTGAACTGCCACAAAAAGAAGACAAAACAGGAAACAGGCTGAGCCCTTACGCAATAAGCAAAAAAACAGGCGAAGACTTGTGCACTTATTTTAATAAAACATACGGACTTGAAACAGTATCATTACGATTCTTCTATGTTTTCGGACCACGACAAGACCCCAAATCACAATACTCAGCAGTCATACCGCTATTTATTACTGCATTGATGAATAATCAACAACCAAAAATATTTGGAGACGGAGAACAAACAAGAGACTTCACACACGTCACAAATG
>JACQMU010000157.1 GCA_016203425.1 Candidatus Woesearchaeota archaeon | reverse complement strand
GAGTTTGATGAGAATGTTTATCAAATTTCTCCCACCAAGACGCACGCACTTCAAATTGACGTTATTCAAGTGTTCTTTTATGATTTTTATTTGTGCGTCAAGCCCGATTTCGTTCTCTTGAATTGCTATCAAGAATTTACGATTGACAGCTAAGCGTTCTTTCATGATTTTGTCTAAATAATTTTTGTGTGCTTTGAACAATTCTTGACCTGTTTTGTTGTTTTTGCTGACTTTAATCTCTAATTCTTTCAAATAAGTGTCAAGATTCAAGTCATCAGTGTACATCAAGAATTGTATCGGAAAATCAAGACTGTTCAAGAATTTTTGGAATGAATAAATAATGCTATCACGTTCGTCTTTTGGCTTGATTTTAAAATTCAACGGTTCTACTTTAAGCACAGCAATTCTTTTTTCAACTTTCTTGTTGATGCGCAAATAATAACATGCATTCTCAACAGCAACGAGTTTCAAGTATTTTTTCATTCTTTTATCAAACATTGTCGCCCTGCGAAAACTAAAGTAAGCAAGAAAATCTTGAATTTTTCGTCCTAAATCTAAGAACATGAACAGTAAGCACGCTATCAGGAATAGCGCAATGATTGTTATCCGTGCAAGGATTGGGAGTGGTGTTTTCGTGTAAACAACAAAAGATGTCGTGATAAATATTGCCGCATAAATCGATTGATGTATTGTTAGATTAAAAATCACTCTTTCTTTATACTGCAAACTCTGAGGAATTTCGTACGTCATTTACTATTGTTCCTCTTTACGTGGTGGGTCTTGGTGCGGTGTGCCCCAGTATTCTTTGTCATGTTCTAGCGGTCGTAACGTTTTTTGTTTTTTGGGCATCATGATGTTTTTGATGTGTGTTAGTGGTCGTACAATTGTTGATTTTGCGGGGTTGATGATGCTGTGAATTATGACAAGCAACATGATGATTGGTGTAATGAGGTCTGCGAGTAATAGTGCGATTGTTAAGAGCAGAATTTTGATGTTGGAAAAAGCGGGAAGGAGAATGATTCGTGAGGTGGTGAGAAAAACAAGACTTACAAAAAATGGAATGAACAAGACGAAAAGCAAAGAATTAATGATGAATTTGCCAACAAATTTTAAGGGCGGGACAAAATATAAGAAAAGACCGAAAGGAAAAAACACCACACCAATACTTGAAAGAAAATACACTATTCCTAAAACAAAGACGGTAATAACCAACGCGATTATGTATAGTATGCCAAAAATGATTTGTGTTCCTAATTCTTGAATGTTTTGTAAGTCGAAAAAGAAAAATGATGGATCAAGCATTGCCAACACACCTTGTGTCAAGCCTGCGCTCATGTGCGCAATTAATGAGTAAAGGTAATAGCTTGCTTGAACAAAAATCATTGCGAGAATACTGTTTTGTAACCATTCTTTAGCACGCGCTCTGCTTGACGGGTTGGTGCTGAACACGATAAAAAGTAGTCCTGCAAAAAGCACGAATAAACCGTAAAAAACGCTTAGAACGTACACTATTGTTTGCCATAATGACTGAAAACTTTCTTGAGCTGGTGGCTGTGTTAGTAACAACCGCACAGCACCAATTAACGGTTGTACTGGCGCGTTAAGCAAGTACTGAATAACTTCTCTGGCAGTATCGCGAAGTGTTGAAGCTACGCAACTTGGAATGTTGTACAAAGTGCAACGCATTTTTTCCTCACAAAAATTTTTTAGCTAGTGAATATTTGCACGATGTATGGTGCTCCAATGACAACGATCATTCCGAGAACGGTGTAGGACATGATGTATTTCGCGCTCTCGCGTTTTGAAACATCGTTACCGCTGGTCATGTACGTTATTCCTGCAATTACCAAAAAGATTGTTGCAAGTGCTGTTGCTAAATATTTCACGAAATTGTATACTTGCCATACTGGTTGCAAGATTTGGTTGAATGTTGCCAGGTCTGTTCCTGAAGGCGATGGCGGAAGCGCGTTAGTCTGGCTGATCATCATCACTATTATCAAGCTGGTTAAGATCAACGTCGGTACGCATCGCGGGACTTGGCTCGACGCCTTCAACATTTTTTTCTTCTTCATTCGTTTTCACCTCGTTTTTGTTTTTCTTTTTGTACGCACGCTTTGGCTTTGGTTCGATAATTTCAACACGTGCCGGTTTAATAATGGTTTTTGGTTCTTCAACAAACCACATTAGTGTCAACAAAACTGTCAAGATCGCGTGAAATACCAAACCAATTATTACGACGCCGAAAAGCGTGCCTTCCTGACTAAAAAACAATAATAACGTGCTGGTTGGAAAGTAAAGACTGGCGAAAAGCCAGTTCAAAACAAAAATGTCTTTGCGCTTCATACTTGTTCACCTTCGTCTTCGTTTTCCATTTGTTCAATGATATCGTCGCAAACTTCGTCCGCACAATCTTCACAGAGGTTTTCGTCGGGGTCATGGATGAAATTCATTTGACAGTTTGGACAAATTCTTTTCTTTTGTTCTTGCCATTTGATCTGGTTTTTTCGAAAGCTACCGCTATGCTTGTTCTTCATTTTTCATCGCCTCACAAAAAGCTTTTTTTAGCGGAGTATTCCGCCTTCTAACAGTTTCACGCCATAATTTTTTTTGGCATGTTCCTCTAGTTCTCGCGCAAACGCGATTAATTCTCGAGCAGGATCGTACGCTGTTTGTCCTCGGTGTTTGATAAACTTCATCTTGCTTGCGCTTTCTTTCATTTGAATGGTTGCTTTTGTCGCGTCACGCAAGCATTTTTCAAAATCATCATAACTGCCTGCGGCAGCTACTTTTTCCATTGCTTGTCGCACGCGTTCAGTTGCTTGAGTCCATTCTTGGGAGCGATCCTTAAGCACCAAGAAATGTCTGCCTTCCGCTTCAACGAAAAGGCGGTCGATTACTTGGTTAATGCCTTGACGTAAATATGATGTTCCATTCAATAATGCGTCAACTGCTTCTTCCCCGCTTAAACCCTCAATTCCTCGGGTTAATTTCTGATATACTCTTTCGACTGCAAATTCTTGCTGTGGGTTATACTTTTGTAAGTTGTTTGGCATGGTGTGTTTCCTCCGATTTTTTTGACTGGTTTTGTTTATTTGTTACGTTTAGCACAATGTTTGCGAGACAGTTTGTGCAAACAATTAATTCTTCTTTATGAAGTCTGATTCCACATTCTTGGCAGTATCTTTGTTTTTTTATTGTTGGTGAACATTTCAATTTTTTGCTCATATTTTTTTAGTCTCCTGACT
>JACQMU010000139.1 GCA_016203425.1 Candidatus Woesearchaeota archaeon | reverse complement strand
CTTTTGGCGTTTTGATTGCAGTTGCGCTTTTTCGTATTGCTGCCTTGACATCATTGCTAAACTCCACATCTGCGCCGCGTTTTGAATTAAAATAATGGCTGACTGATGGTTCTGAAACTCCGAGTATTTTTGCTATCTGTTTCTGGTCTCGCCCAAGTGTTTTCAGGCTGATGGCAATGTCCCGCCTTAGCGCAGGCAGTAAATAAAATACTTCAACCTCTTGTGGATGAATAAGTTTTTCCATCATTGAAAATGAAGAATGTTTGAGGGTTATAAACCTGTCGTTTTTAATTAAAAAGTATTATAAAGAACATAAACAACTAAATACCCAAAGGTAGAAAAAAATGCCAACTAAATCTAATAACCAAGAGAAAGACGAAATAAACAAAATATTAGAACACTTGAAGATGCCAGGCCATACAAAAGAATACTTGGCCATCATGGCTTCTCTCGACCGCATGCGAGAATTATTAAGAGAATGGTAAGCAATGTATCCTCAATCTCATTTTTTATTGCCTTTTTTTCTTGCTGAATTGTTAGTGCAGTTTGGTTGGCTAACCCACACGAACGCAATTATTGCTGGTCTTGTTGGCATGTTTGTTGATATTGACCATTTCATTGAATTCTTTTTTCACCACAAAGTCTTGAGCATTCGTCGCAGTTGGAACAATGCTGTCCAAAGCCATGAAAAATGTCCGCGCACGTTTGTTCACCGAACAAATGGTCTTTTGGTCATCACAGCATTGATGGCAGGGCTTTTCTTCATAAACAAAAGTAATATTGCGCTCGCGCTTGGTCTTGGGTATTACACACACATATTACTTGACTCGTTTGATGCGTACAATATTGGCCACATTTTCAAACTAAAAGCAGGCGGTTTCATCATGAATATTTCGTTGTTTGAAATCATATTTGACTTGCTATTTCTAATTAGTTCGGTGGTTCTTTCACTATACTAATTTATTCGTCTGCAAAAATTCACAACCTTTAAATATACTGTGTTATTAACCATAGTTAATAAAATGGCTGAAGCGATCACGATAACAAGAGAACTTTTTGATCATGCAGATACAGAAAATATTACGTTCAGGGTACCTCCTGGTCTCACGAAAGAAACTATCATTGCTATCTCCAATTACAAAAATGAGCCTGACTGGATGTTGCAGAAACGTTTGGAAGCTTTTGAAACATTTCAGCGTCTTCCAATGCCAAATTGGGGCCCTGATATTTCAAGTCTTGACTTGAACAAAATTACGTATTTTGCAATTCCTAATGCAAAAAACAATTCTACTGACTGGGATGAATTGCCACAGGAAATTAAAAGAACGTTTGACAAGCTTGGCATTCCTGAAGCTGAAAAAACTGCTCTTGCGGGTGTTGGCGCGCAGTATGAATCAAGTGTTGTGTACCACAGCATAAAGAAAGAATGGGAAGATAAAGGTGTTATTTTTCTTGATATGGACGTCGCCATCCAAGAGCATCCTGAGCTTGTAAAAAAGTATTTTATGACTCAATGCGTTCCTGTTTCATTGCACAAATTTGTTGCACTGCATGCTGCTGTTTGGAGTGGCGGCACATTTCTTTACGTTCCTGAAAATGTCAGGATTGACCTTCCTTTGCAGGCGTATTTTAGGATGAATGCAAAAAAAATGGGGCAGTTTGAGCACACGCTCATAATTGTCGAAAAAGGTGCGCAGGTGCATTATGTTGAAGGCTGCAGTGCCCCGCAATACAATGTTAATTCGCTGCATGCTGGTTGTGTTGAAATTATTGTAAAGGACGGCGCAAGAGCTCGTTACAGTTCTGTTGAAAACTGGAGTAAAAATACTTTTAATCTTAACACAAAGCGTGGTGTGGTTCACAAAGATGCTGTTCTTGAATGGGTTGGTGGCAATTTAGGGAGTGGTTGCACAATGCTTTATCCTTGCAGCATTCTTGTTGGTGAGAATGCGCGTGCTGACCATATTGGTATTGCTTTTGCTGGCAAAAACCAGAACCAGGATGTTGGTGCTAAGGTATATCATCTTGCGCCAAACACAGCTTCATTAATTAAGTCTAAAAGTATCAGCCGTGACGGCGGCATTACAACTTATCGTGGGCTGGTGAAAGTTTCGCCAAATGCATTGAATGCTAAATCAAGTGTGCAGTGTGATGCTTTGATGATGGACAATATTTCAACCTCTGACACTGTTCCTTATATCGAAGTTCAGAATGACAGTGCTACTGTTGCTCACGAAGCAACTGTTGGAAAGATTGGTGAAGAGCAGATTTTTTATTTGATGAGCCGCGGCATTTCAGAGGCAGATGCTGTGCAGATGATTGTTGCGGGTTTTATTGAGCCGGTTGTTAAGGAATTGCCGCTGGAGTATGCTGTTGAAATGAATCGTTTGATTCAGCTTGAGATGGATGGTTCTTTGGGATAAATGTGGGGTTTTTATGCAGAGCATTGCATCGTATAGTGAACCGTTATGGCTTGCACAGCGCCGTGCTGATGCGCTGAAGTGTTTTAATGAGCTGGCAATGCCAAAATTAAAGTACGGCCTTACTATTAAGATTGATTTGGGTGATTTTAGTTTTGAGAATTGTTCACCTGCAGAGGTTCCTGAGCAAAAGATTGTTGCGCCTGTTGGTGTTGATATTCTTGACATTGCTGATGCCGTTAAAAAATATCCTGAATTGTTGGAAAAAAAATTTATTACGCTGTTAAATAATAATGATAAATCCGAATCATTTCATAAGGCATTCTTGAAGAAAGCCACAGTTGTTGTTATTCCAAGAACTACTGTTGTTGCTGAGCCTATTGAAATTCGCAGTTTTTTCAGTAACACGAATGTTGAGCATGTCTTGATTGTTGCACAACCAAATAGCAAGGCAACAATTGTGTGCGAAACAACAAATAATAGTAACGCAGGCTGTGTGGTGAATAGTTATGCTGTGGAGATTTTTGCCGGTGCTGGGAGCACAATTAATTTTTTGGGTTTGCAGAATTGTGATGAAAAAACTTATACGTTCTCAACAAAGCGCGCAGTGATAGAAAATGATGCAGCAGTAAACTGGCTTGACTGCAATTTTGGCAGCAAAGTTTGTTTGTCTGAAACAACTTCTGTTTTGAAGGGTGCTGGCTCTTCTTCTAATGTTTATGGTTTGTTTTTTGGCAGCCACAACCAAAAGTTTGACATGCACTTGGAGAGCGTTCATGAAGGTGCGCACACAACATCAGACATGCTGGTTAAAGGTGTGCTGGATGATGATGCCAAAGCAATTTATCGTGGTGCGCTCAAGATTATGCCATCTGCAAATGGCGCAAGTGGTTATCAGAAAGAAGATGTTACTTTGCTAAGCCCGAAAGCAGAGGCTGACTCAATTCCTGAACTGAGGATTAATAATAATGAAGTTAGAAAATGCACGCATGGCGCAAGCATCGGTCAGGTTGATGCTGAAAAATTGTTTTATTTGATGAGTCGTGGTTTGCCTAAAAAAGAGGCTGTTAAGAAAATGATTGAGGGTTTTTTTGCAGCTTTGTTGGCAAAAGCAGAGAATGATGGTTTTAGTGAGCAGTTGAAAAAGCTTGTTGAGGCAAAGTTGTACGTAAAATGAGCCAGATGTTTGATGTTTGCAAAATTAGAAATGATTTTCCTATCTTGAGGACAAAAATAAATGATAAACTATTAGTCTATCTTGATAATGCTGCAACAACTCAAAAACCTAAAAAAGTGTTGAAGTCAATTAAGAAATATTATGAGACAACTAATGCCAACATTCATCGTGGTGTGTACAAAATGAGTGAGGAAGCCACGCGTTTGTATGAAGAAGCTCATGCTGTTGTTGGAAAATTTATCAATGCTGCTGCTGAAGAAATAGTTTTTACGCGGAATGCAACTGAGTCGTTAAATCTTCTTGCTTATTCACTTTGTTCTTCTTTGAATGCTGGTGATGAAATTCTTTTGACGCAGATGGAGCACCACAGCAATATTGTGCCGTGGCAGCAGCTTGCCAAACAACGCGGATTGAAAGTGAACTACGCAGAAATTAATGCTGATGGAACTCTTAATATTGAATCGTTCAAATCCTTGCTTAATAATAAAACAAGAATTGTTTCTGTCACTCATGTTTCTAATTTTTTGGGAACAATTAATCCTGTTGATGAACTTTCAAAACTGGCGCATTCTGTGAACGCAATCTTCATTGTTGATGCTTCGCAAAGCGTGCCGCACATGCCTGTTGATGTGAAAAAGATTAACTGCGATTTTGCAGCATTTTCTGGGCACAAAATGTGTGGCCCTACAGGCATTGGTGTGTTGTACGGAAAGAAAGAATTGTTGGAAAAGCTTCCGCCATTTTTGTTTGGCGGCGATATGATTAAGGAAGTGACGTTTGAAGATTCTAAGTGGAATGAACTGCCTTGGAAGTTTGAGGCTGGCACGCCGCACATTGCTGGCGGCATTGCGCTTGCCGAGGCTGTCAAGTATTTAAAAAAGATTGGGGTGGAAAATATCCAAAAGCATGAACGTGAGCTGACAATGTATGCATTGCAAAGGCTTGGAGAAATTCCCAACATAACCATTTATGGTCCTTCAGCAGAAAAGCGCAGCGGCATCACATCATTTAATGTTGGGCAAATTCATCCTCATGATGTTGCTGCATTTGTTGACAGGTTTGGTGTTGCTATTCGTGGAGGGCATCATTGTGCAATGCCTCTTGCAAAGTTGTTGTGCGTCACTGGGACAGCGCGTGCATCGTTTTATTTTTACAACACAAAAGAAGAAATTGATGTGCTTGTTGATGCGCTGAAAAAAGCGCAGGAGTTTTTTTCAATGTCGGAAAATTCAAACAATTTAACTAACAATTTGAAAACCTATCCAAACACAAAAAATGAATTTTCCGAGCGCCTCAAGAACCCCTCACAAAAAACTAAAAATGAAGAAAATAAGAATAAGATAAAAATACAAGGGGTTATTGAGGAATGAGCTTTGATGAACTTTACAGAGAACAGATTATGGATCACTACAAGAATCCGAGAAATCATGGTGTTCTTGAAAACTTTAGTTTTAAGTTCTTTGATAACAATCCTTTGTGCGGCGATGAGATAGAAATTCGTGCACTTGTCGAGGGCAATGTTCTTAAAGATGTCAGGTTTACTGGCAAAGGCTGTTCGATTAGCCAGGCTGCTGCCTCGATGCTTACTGAAATAGTAAAAGGAAAAACATTGGCTGAAGTTCAGCAGTTGAATCGTGATAATGTTATTGAACTGTTGGGCATCCCTGTTGGCCCTGTGCGTGTGAAGTGTGCAGTCTTATCTTTGGTTGCATTGAAAAATGGGATTGCTGAGTTTCATAATGGAGTGAACAAGAATGGATAACTTGAAAATTGATGATTTACATGTTGAGGTTGAAGGAAAAGAAATCTTAAGTGGGATTAATCTGGAAGTCAAGAAAGGCGAGGTTGTTGCATTGATGGGCCCTAACGGCTCTGGTAAAAGTACTTTGTCATTTGCATTAATGGGGCATCCGAAGTACAGGATTACAAAAGGCAGAATTATCCTTAATGGTGAAGACATTACTCTTGCTTCTCCTGACGAGCGCGCTCGGAAAGGTCTCTTCCTTTCGTTTCAGTACCCTGCAGAAATTTCTGGGATTACGTTTGCTAATTTTTTGCGTTCTGCAATGAATGCTCGCAATCCTGACAAGAAAATTCAGGTGTTTGATTTCTTAAAATTGCTCAAGGAGAAAATGAAGCAGTTGAGTATGCCTGAGAAATTTGCTGAGCGTTATTTAAATGAAGGTTTTTCTGGTGGTGAAAAAAAGCGTGCTGAGATTTTGCAATTGTTGTTGTTACAGCCTAAGATTGCAATTCTTGACGAGACTGATTCTGGCTTGGATATTGATTCGTTAAAGATTGTTGCTGATGGTGTTAACTCAGTCAAAAAAGACATGGGTGTGATTGTCATCACTCATTATCAGCGCTTGTTGAACTACATTGTTCCTGACGTTATTCACATTATACACAAAGGAAAGATTATCAAGACTGGCGGCAAAGAGCTTGCGCTTGAATTGGAAGAAAACGGTTACAAAAAGTTCACTGGTGAAGAAGAGAAAAACGTTGCAGTAGTTTAGTTGACGACAATAGTTACGCATAGTATAATACGCCAACTAAATT
>JACQMU010000138.1 GCA_016203425.1 Candidatus Woesearchaeota archaeon | reverse complement strand
TACCTGCCCTCTTGAACTCAGACTTGTAACTTCAATCTTTTCCATCTTAAACACCTCGCTTATAAGTATATCTTACTAATAAGACTATCTTATTTATAAAGCTTTTGATATTCTGTTACTCAGAACAAAAAAACATAATCATCGCCGTGTCAACCATCCAGTTAGATAATATTTTTTAATGCCTTCTTCAACAAAATATTTTGGGACAAAACCCATCTTTTCTTTTGCCAAACTCATGTCACAGACTGTGTGATCTTGATACGTTTTTTTAAAAGGATTGCCAATGTATTCTGGCTTTCTGTTTGTTCTAAGCACTTTGTTCAAAAAATGCACTATCTCGTTAAAACTCACTGCTTTTCCAGTGCCGCAGTTGACGACACAACTTTCTTTAGCCTGAGCAGCCAACAGATTTGCTTCAACAACATCATCAACGTAAATGAAGTCTCTGCGATGATGCCCCCACTCAAACAACTTTGGATTACCAGCAAGCATTTGTTGCGCAAGCTGATAAATCATGCTTGCACGCTTTCCCTTGTGGTTTTCTCTTGGGCCATAAATGTTGCAATAGCGCAGGCCGACAATAACAACATCAGGATGCTGCCGCGATATTCCCATCGCAATATCATCAAGGGTTTTTTTCGACTTGGCATAATACGTTAACGGCTGGAGGTCTCCATCCTCTTTGAAAGGAACTTTAACATTGCCATAGACCGCAGTTGATGACGCATACACAATCTGCTGGCAGCCATTTGCGATAACAGCCCTGAACAAAGCAGTTGATGCATCAACATTAACGCGAAACATTTCAGGACAATAGTCGAATTGAGTGTCATTTATGGCTGCCTGATGAAATACAACATCAAAATGGCCTTGCTGCGACCAGTTAATACTCGTGAAATCATTAGGGAAAAAAATCCTCACAGGAGAAATTTTCTGTTCATCATTGCAGCCATTTGTGACCACCTCATGCCCTGCCTTAACTAATTTTGCAACAAGATTACCGCCGACAAAACCTGTCCCACCAGTAACCAAAACTCGCATAAATCCTCCTCACATAAATGAATAAACAATTGTTGTGCCCAAAACCGCAAACAAAAATGTGTTCACAGTAACCATCACTCTATGAACATGCTTGTTTGAGAAATAATTACACAACAACACATGCATCATTCTGCCACCATCAAGAGGCCCTAAAGGCAAAAGATTGAAAGCACCAACACCCAGATTAAGCGCAAAAATCCAAAAGATGAGTTCTTTCAGCCAACGAATAATTGGTGCAAACAACGAATCTTTTGTGAGATAATAGTCCTGCTCGACAACAACACCCAAAAATGGCTTATTATTTCTTTCAGACAGAATTATGTTCTTGCCGTTGATATTTATTTCGTTCCACTTAATTTTTCCATCAAAAGCTGCTGAGAAATCATCACTTGATTTAATGGTTTTGCCGTCAATATTTGTGATGACATCGCCAACAGATAAGCCAGTAATCTCCGCTGGCGAACTTTTAACAACTTCAATTATTCTAACACCATTTGGCTGATAAAAGACATCAACAACCGGAATCAAGCCGAGCAATATAACAAAAAATAATGCAGCAAAAACAAAGTTTGCAAACGGCCCGGCTGAAAAAACAGACAACTGCTGAAAAACAGACTTTTTCATTAATTGCTTTTCATCAATGTCAACAAAAGCACCAGGAATAATTGGAACAATTGCACCTGCAAACGCAAGCCCTGTTGATTTAATTCTAACACTGCAAAGCCTTGCAAAAATTCCGTGGCTGAATTCATGGACAATCATTACCAGAATAATTGAAATAAACCAGTACGCGAAAGGAACATAAAATGCCCCTCTGACTTCAAACGGCAAAACAACACTAACAGTTGGAGCTGCATTTGCAAAGACAATATTGTAAAGCCCTCTAACAATGTCAAACGAGATAAAAGCCATGCCCAGAAAACCAAGAAAGACTGAAAAATAACTTAAGATAGACAAGATTTTACTGTGTTTTGCTGCAAAAACATCAATAGTTCTAAGACCTAACTTTGTTCTTACAAGCGCAAGATAAAAGACGTACAAAAAATGATTTATGACAAACCTTCTTCTAATAGACGCAATGTTCATCGACAGAATTAATTATTTGTGCTTATAAACATGGCGTCCGTAAACCCAATCTTTTTCATTGCAACCGGCTTCAAACAAAGTTCCAAGCGCTTTTCTAACATCAGGCTCGCTGCTGCCATACACATGGCTGAGCAACAATGCAACCCCCACGCATTCTTTTTCATCCTGCGTTCTGGCTAAAAGCTCCAAATCTTTTTCATCAATTCCTTGAATTGAGTAAGCAATTTTTGCTGCCTGCGCAGCCAAAACAAGCATTAAGCATGAAAGATACTTTTGTTCAACTTTGCTTATAGCATCTTGCGCTTCAACAACAGCATGATTGAGTAAAAATATTTGCATGACGCTATTAACAGGCAGATGGTTATAAATGTTACTTTAACCACCACTAAGTGACAAAAACCACCACATTTAAAAAGGCATTTCTTCTATAATAGCTATGAAAAAGAGCATTATTTTGATAAGTGTACTGATGTTTTTGACACTCGGCTGGCTGGCAAACGATGCTTACCAGACATTTGCAGTCTCAGAAACTGTCGAGCGCGCGAAAAGCGTCATTGTAGGACTGCCGGCAAGAGCAATGCCCGCAGACAGAATTACTGAAGACAAAATAAAAGTACTGCCAGACAGAATCATAATTGACGTGCCAAACGCGCGCTGGGCAACATTCACGCCAACACACTCAATGGCACCAGTATTTGATGCAGGCGCAAATGTAATACAAATAATTCCACAAACCTCTACTGAAATTCAAGTAGGCGACATTGTTTCCTATGCGTGGAAAGACGGAAGCGTAATAATTCACAGAGTAATAGAAACAGGAACTGACGAACAAGGATGGTATGCCATATTAAAAGGCGACAACAACCCAACATCAGACCCTGAAAAAGTAAGATTTGAACAAATAAAAAGAGTCACGGTTGCAATCGTTTACTAAAATGGGCAGACAACTTGATTATTTGGTGAATTGTGTTTATCAAGGCACACCATTAGAAGTTCTTGCAGAAGGCTACAAACCTTTTGACATTGAAAATACACGCGATACTATCTTTCATTTACTCGCCAAAAATTGTGCAGGAAAACCCTCATTAAAATTAGCAAAAACATTGAGAGAGTTCAAATGCTGCCGAGAATCAAGTGCTGAATTTCTTAAGAAATTTATAAAACAAGGCCAAACAATTTCCGAAGAAGAACTACAAAAATACGCATTAAGAAAAGATGTGCAACTGGGGCTGGCCTACCCTGAAGTTTGTTGGCCAGACGGGAGAGATGTTGACTTTAGTTATGCATTTGGCGATGGCGTTTTTTATGATGCAAAGTTTAATTTTTGCCTGACGTACACTGGTGAGCTTGCTGCATTTGCTGGATTTGTACCTGAAGAGCACAAACTCTTTGTTAAACAAATACAAGGTGTTAAACAGCACAAAAACAAAAAGTTTCCACTGCACGAAATAAAATGGACTGCTGGGCTATTGTCATTAATAGTGAAGTTTGCACAAGAAAACAAAATTCCTGAAGTTGAAGTGCAGTCTGTTGAAAACAACAAATGGGCAAGAATGACATTCAAGAAGTTTAAAGAAAATGGATTGTACCGCCCTTCAACAACGCTTCAAGAAGCAACATCAATGAGTGCTGAAGAAGAACAAGAACTAAAAAAACGCGCCATTAAACTCCCAAATATTTGTTACACAGACATTCACTTAATGCCACGCCAAGGATTTTTGATTTATAACGTAACTGCGAAAAGACTGGGGTTTGAGAACGCTGAAAATGGAAATTACGTCTTAAAAACAGCATAGTTGACAATTCTTTACTTAAAGCGTAATATATGTTTTTGTTCTTTGATGTATTTTTTTATGAACCATTGAACGAAAATAAAATCCATCTTCTTGATTTGTGCTCGTTCAAGTGCAGTATAGTATCCTGCACGTCCTTCATAATGGATGTTAAGCAATGGGTAATTTTTTTTATGAAGTACAAAGTTCATAAGTATGCGTGAAATTCGTCCGTTGCCATCTCCAAAAGGGTGTATGGTGACAAATTTCAAGTGTACCAGCGCGGCTAATATGACTGGGTTGAGTTTTAGTTTATTCTGATTATACCATTTGAAGAAATCCTGCAAGAGTGGATACACTTCAACTGGTGAGGGTGGTAAAAATTTGCTTCCTGACATGGCAACTTGATGTTGCCTAATCTTTCCTGCAATGTCTTGCTTTGTATCGTTGAGGAGTTTTTTGTGCCAGTAAAGCACGAGCTGATAAGACAGGTCTTTCTTCGTTTTGAGCATTTCATCAAATAGTGCTTTGTGAGCTTCAGCTTCTTTAACATCGCGTATAGGTTTAGCTTTTGGAGTAATTCCTCTTTCAAGCAAGTCTGCAGTTTCGCGAAGAGAGAGTGTCGACCCTTCAATTCTTTGCGTGTCATACGTAAAATGGATGGAAAACTTTTTTATTTCTTCTTCACGCGAAGACATTGGGGTTTGTTTGACTTCTTGTATAAATGCTTGCTTAATTTTATCAAGAACAGGAAACCATCTTTCCTGATACAGTTGGTTTAGAAACTCTTTCTTCAAATTCTCGATGTCATCAGGTAATTGCTTGCCAAGATAATGCTCACGCTTCTCGATTTTTCCATCTTTACGAATAGTGTGTTCCAAATAATAATATGTTTGTTTTCCCACATTTCTTTTACGAATTGTAACCATATCAGAATTATTACCACTACATATTTAT
>JACQMU010000137.1 GCA_016203425.1 Candidatus Woesearchaeota archaeon | reverse complement strand
TTATTATGTTGTTATTAATGTTTTTGAGGGTTTATAAATTTTGTAGCCCACTTGTGACACAACTTTTTTTTAAGAAAAAGTTTTTGTGTCTTGTTTGTCAATGGTGTTTTGTTTGAATTCTGCTAGTTTCTTTTTTAGTACGTTTTGTAGTTCTGGGTCTGTTTGTAGCCATTCTAGGAATGGGCTTTTTATGGTGCTTTGTTGTTCTTGGCTGTTTTCTATTTTTGTTTTTATTGCGAGTGTTGGGTCTACTATTTCTGCGCATTTTGTGCAGTATAGTGCGTTTGGTGTGTTGATTTCTTTGCATCGTTGGCACATTCTGTTTTGTGGTTTTATCAGGTTTGGTGGTTCTCCTGGTTTCATTCCGTGGATTTTGAGGATGTGTTCGTCAAGGTCTTTGCCGCTTATGTGGACGTAGATGCTTGGCATTTCGCTTCCTTGTACCCAGCCGAAGTAGTGGTTCATTTGGAATTCTGTTAGGTGGTGTGCGAGTTGTGATGCTCTTGTGTGTCTGAAGATGTAAGGGTTGCATCTTTTTTTGATTCCGCTTTTTTTGAATGCTTTTTGTATGATTTTTCTTATGCTTTCGTATGCCATCATGTGGTGGTGTCCTTTGCTTCCTATGTTTATCCAGAGTGGTGCGTTTGGGTTTTTTTTGTCTGGGTGGTTGTTGATCCATGTTGTTAGGTATGGTGTGCTTGTAATTATGCGTATTCTTCTTGGTCCTGTTTTTCCGTTGACGTTGATGATTGCTCCGTTTGGGTCGATGTTGATTTGGTTTATGGTGAGGTTTCCTATTTCTCCTATGCGTGCTCCGCTTTCTGATATTATTGCTAGTATTGCTTTGTTTCTCGGATGGTCTGTGGTGTCGATTACTTTTTGTAGTTCTTCTTCGGTGATTAGGTCTGTGTCTTTTATTTGTTGCATTTTTTGTTTGTGGGGTATTGTTGTGTTGATCCAGTGTACAATTTTTGGGTATTGTCCTTTGTTTTGCCATTTGTAGTATTGTTTTATGATGACTTTGATGTCGTGTTTTGTCCAGAATGAGTAGTTTTCTTCTTCGTATTTCATGACGAGGTTTCTGAGGTCTTGTTCTTTGGCTTTGTTAAACGGGATTGGGAGGGTTTCTCCTAGTCTTATGAGTGTTTCTGCGAGTTTTCTGAGTCGTGCGAATCCCATTCCTTCGCTTTTGCAGTTTTTGAGGAATTGTTCTAGTCCTTTTTTGTCGTGTTCGCAGAGTTTGCTTTTCCATATTCTTAGAAAGCTTGCGTGGTATTGTTTTTCGAAGCGATGATAGTCGACCATTGTTTTCCTCCTTTAAGAAATCGCTTTTTTGTGTTTTTATGACTTGTGGCCCGCTTGTGGCACAAGACCGAAGGAACCATAATAGTCTTCTAAAGCCTCCGGCGAGAGTTGCACTCGCGACCTTTACCTCGTTGGCGATTGATACCAAGGTAACGCAATAGCTACTATGCTACGGAGGCATTAGTTTTATGAGATGTCTTTGGTTAAAAAAACCGATTATTTTTAAATAGTTTGCTATTTGTTGGTTTATTCATGAGCCTTGATGACATCAAACAACTGCCTCAGTTTGATGAGACTGCAGACATTCATGTTGAACCGTATCAAGAAATTGCTGAAATAGTGCTTGGCATTCGCTGGCATGGAACTGTCACGAAAAGAAGATTTATGGCATACGTCAAAGGAACGTACATTCACCCGACAGTTCATGATGGCAAAAAACTGCTTGTTTTTAGCAAAGAAATTGTACTGCGTAGCAAGTACCAAACCTGTGAACAAGAGCTTCTCGAAGACATTTGCGATTACAGGATAATAGAACGATTATGATTTAGAGTTCGTTATTGTTTTAAAATACGCAATTGTTTGTTTCAAACCTTCGTCAACCGACACTGCAGGGTTCCAAGCAAGCATTTGTTGTGCGCGTGAAATATCTGGCTTTCTCTTGCACGGGTCATCCTTTGGAAGAGTGTTAAAAACTATTTTTGATGATGCACCTGAGAGTGCAATAATTTTTTTGGCAAAATCGAGAACAGTGTATTCTTCAGGGTTGCCAAGATTTACTGGCACTGAAACATCAGAGTTCATGAGTGCAACTAATCCTGCAACTAAGTCTGATACAAAACAAAATGAGCGCGTCTGAGAACCAGCGCCATAGACTGTAACTTCTTTGTTTTCCAAAGCCTGCACGATAAAGTTTGAAACAACGCGGCCGTCATTTTTAGACATTTTTGGGCCATATGTGTTAAAAATCCGCGCAATTCTGATATCAACATTGTGTTCTTTGTTGTATTCAAAAAACAGTGATTCAGCAACACGCTTCCCCTCATCGTAACACGAACGTGGGCCGAAAGAATTCACGTTGCCAAAATACGTCTCAACCTGCGGGTGAACAAGAGGGTCGCCGTAAACTTCTGAAGTTGAGGCCTGCAAAATTCTTGCTTTGTGCTTTTTTGCCAGGCCAAGCATGTTGATAACCCCTAAAGTATTTGCTTTTATTGTGCGAATGGCATTAAACTGGTAATGAATCGGAGAGGCAGGGCAGGCAAGATTGTAAATCTGGTCAATCTTTTTGTCAGCAAAAAATGGATTAATAATATCATGCTCGACAAACTCAAACAAAGGATTGTTCAACAGATGAGTAATGTTTTCTTTACTGCCTGTGAACAGGTTATCAACACAAATAACATAATTTCCCTGCTTTACCAATGCATCGCACAAATGGCTGCCGATGAAGCCAGCGCCGCCAGTGACGAGAATTGTTGACATGTTGTTAAGTTTTTAACACAGGTTTTTAAATATGCTGAATTTAAATAGCGCATGAAAAAAGTTATGGCCTTCGGAACGTTTGACGTTCTTCATCAAGGACACTTGAAACTATTTGAAGAAGCAAAAAAACAGGGTGATTACTTGATTGTTGTTGTTGCGCTTGACAGCACTGTTGAAGAGGTTAAGCTGCACAAAACACTCTATAACGAGCAAGAACGATTAAAAGCAGTTCAACAATCACCATTTGTTGATAAAGCACTGCTCGGCAACAAAAACGACAAATACCGCGTAATTGAAGAGCACAAACCAGACGTTATTTGTTTGGGGTACGATCAAAAAGCATTCACTGACAAACTTAATGAAGAATTAAAAGAACGAAAAATCCGTGCAAAGATTGTCAGATTAAAGCCCTACAAAGAGGACGTTTACAATAGCACGAAAATAAAAACAACATTGAAGAGTAGTAACACATAATCTTAATTTCGTCGATATGTTTAAATAATGCAACCGCTGTTATCTTCTAATCAGGAATGAGTGATATCCTGCAATTGGGTGGAAATATAGAGCTTTGCGGAGTCAGCGCCATAGATCCTGCAACATTGATTGTTCTCAAGAAGCTTGTTGGCAATTACGCACGGCAGTTTTCCAACAAAATGCCTGTTGAAAAGCTCTCAATAACAATAACAAAACATGATACAGGAGTATCGCTTGTCGGAATTCTTGTAACAAACAACACAAGCTACACTGCAGAAATACAGGACAAAAACTTATTCTTAGGATTAGATGCAGCACTCAAAGAGATAGAGAAAAAGATGGTTTAATGCCTGCGCTTGTTCGAAGGCTCAAAAAGTTTTTCAAAATATCTCACGACATACGAAAGAATAAACGTCTGAATTGCAAATGATGTCACCCACCACAATGGAAACTGATTGCCCAACGAATATAATGCAATAACTGAGAGAATTGCAGCAATAATATACTCATTTTCAAAGCCTTTCTTAATCTCAACCCACGAACGCAAGCCAACCAAATAAAGCAAGATGCCATTAAGGGCGAGCTCAATAAGAACTGGCAGGAAGACAGCAAATATCAATAACCCAACCAGCATAAGAATTAATATTAACGCAAGTGAAGGCCACATAACAACTTAAAAAGCAATACTTATTAATATCTCTTTCCATTGAAAAAAACAAACGTACAAAATGTTCAAAAACGAAATCATAAAACTGCTGAAAAAAGATGTTATTGGAGAGATTGTTTTAGAACAGCCGCCTGACAATGCGATGGGTGACTGGGCATTCCCGTGCTTTCAATTGTCAAAACAACAAAAAAAATCGCCGAACATTGTTGCGCAAGAACTGGCAAAGAAAATAAAGCCTGAGTCTTTTCTTTCAAAAATTGAAGCCAGGGGGCCTTATGTTAATTTTTTCGTCAATAAAACATTGCTTGCGCAGCAAACACTTAAACAGATTTACACAGAACAGGATAATTACGGGCGCTCTGATGTGGGTGATGGAAAAACTGTTATTGTTGAGTTCTCGTCGCCAAACATTGCAAAGCCGTTTCACATAGGGCATTTGAGAAGCACTGTTATAGGTAATTCCGTTTACAAAATGCTGGCATTCTCAGGTTACAACGCAGTGCGCCTTAATCATCTTGGTGATTGGGGTACACAGTTCGGCCAGCTTATTGTTGCGTGGCTCAAATGGAAAGATGAAAAAAAGTTCAAAAAAGACTCAATAATGCATCTCTTGGATTTGTACGTCAGATTTCATGACGAAGCAAAAACACATCCTGAGCTTGAAGACGAAGCACGGCAATGGTTCAAAAAACTTGAAGATGGTGACAGTGAAGCACAAAAATTGTGGGCAAAATTCAAGCATGTCAGCCTTGATGAGTTTAAAAGAATTTATGCGCTTCTGGGCGTTGAGTTTGATTCGTGGAATGGTGAATCATTTTACAATGACAAAATGGATGCAGCAATTTCAAAAGTTGAAAAAAAACATTTGGCTATCATGGATGAAGGTGCGCTTGTTGTAAAGCTTGACAAGTATGGCATGCCTGCTCTTATGCTTAAAAAAAGCGATGAAGCAACAACGTATCACACGCGGGACCTTGCTGCAGCGCTTTACAGAATAGAAACGTACAAACCTGAAAAAGTACTTTACGTTGTAGGCTCGCCACAAAAACTGCACTTCCAGCAATTGTTCAAACTACTTGAATTAATCAGCTCAAACCCAGAAAAATTTGTCCACATTGAATTCGGCCAATACAGGCTGCCTGAGGGCAAAATACAAACAAGAACTGGAAACGTTATCTTCATGGAAGATGTCATGAACAAAACAATAGAACTTGCAGAAAAAACAATTAATGAAAAAAACCCTAAGCTCAAAAACAAAAAAGAAGTTGCGCACATGGTTGGCATTGGTGCAGTTATTTTTAATGACTTGGCAAATGACAGAATACGCGACATTGTGTTTGACTGGGACAAAATGCTTGACTTTGAAGGTGACACTGCGCCGTATTTGCAGTACACGTATGCACGTGCGCATTCTGTTTTAAGAAAGGCAGCTGAAAAAAATCTGGCGCCAGCAGCAGACGCTGAATTTGAAACATTGCACACAGATGTTGAAAAACGATTAATAGTGTTGTTAGCACAATTCAAAGACAGAATAAAAGAAGCATTGGCAAATTACAAACCGCACATTATAGCACAATATTTATTGCTGTTGGGAAGAACTTTCAACGAGTTTTATCACGCAAATCCAGTGATTCAGGCAGAAAAAAAGAACGTGCAGGAAGCAAGATTATTGCTTGTCAAATGCACAGCACAGGTTGTCAAAAAC
>JACQMU010000136.1 GCA_016203425.1 Candidatus Woesearchaeota archaeon | reverse complement strand
TCTTGGCACAATTTTTTCTGGTTGTTTTAATGTTACGAATTCTGTTACATAGTCTGCCCGCCACATGATTTTTGGCGGCGCGTATCGCCCAGTCAGATAAACTACTGTTTGTTGAGGAACTGCATCCAAAAATGTGATAACATCCTCTTCTGGCAATAATCCTATTGCCACTGCAATGTTAATCTCGTCCAGTACAAGAAGGTCTGGTTTTTTCTTTATTGCGTCGTATGCAAAATCTAAGCCTTTGTGCGCTAATTCTTTGTCCTTTTGTTCTGGATGTTTTGTGTCAACCCATCCTTCTCTGCCAAATTGGAATATTTGATAATTCGGTTTCAGGCGTTTCATTATTTTGTACTCACCAATGTATTTTCTGCCTTTCATGAACTGTATAAAAATAACTTTATGGCCGTGCCCCGCTTGTCTGAGTGCTGCGCCTAATGCTGATGTTGTCTTGCCTGAGCCCGTGCCTGTCCAGACGTAAACAAGTGCTTTTTTCTTGTTGTTCACCATCTTTTAAGAGAATAATGATTTTAAACTATAAAATTGTTTCGAGAAGACTATTTATCTCGTTCAAGTTTTCTTTCAAGATTGTCCACTGCACGCCTAATTTTTTTTTCATCTCGTCTGCTTAAGTGAAAACATCGATAGTCGCTATCCCATGTTGGCAGCGACTTGAGCAACACCCATTTTTGTCCAATAATCTCTTCTGGGCTGTCAGGTAATTGTTTACTGTGGTTTTCAACTTTGTAAACTCTTATAAGTGCTGCTTTCGGGTCAAATATTGTCGTTGGAACATAAACATGGTAACGATGATGCTTCATGTATCCGTAATATTGTCTCATTCCGCCGTCATCTTCTATCGCGCCAGGTACTTCTTTTTCAGCCATGCTAATTTGTGCAAACCCCGCTGTGGCACGTGCCTGCGAATTCTTCTTTGACTGTGATTGCTTGTTCTGGGATGTAGAGTACTTGTTGTTGTTTGCTCCCTGTTCTGTATACAGTGATGCCTTTGCATTTTAACTTGTAGGCAAGCAAGTAAATTTTGGCAACATCATCTGCTTTTGCTTTTTGTGGTAGGTTGACTGTTTTAGAAACTGCGTTGTCAACAAATTTTTGGAATGCTGCCTGTAGTTTGACATGCCATTCTGGTGATGCATCAAATGATGTGACAAAAAGTTTTCTGACGTCTGATGGAATTTCTTTCATGTCGTTTATTGTTCCTTTGCGTGCTACTTTGAGCATGAGTGTTTTGCTGTAAAATCCTCGTTGTCTTGCGATTTCTTCAAATAATGGTGTTACTTCGAGGAGTTTTGTTCCTTCCATTACGTCGCGGACAAATGATATTGCAAATAATGGTTCTATGCCTGAGCTTACGCCTGCAATCAAACTTATTGTTCCTGTTGGCGCAATTGTTGTTGTGGTTGCATTTCTCATTGTTTTTATTTTCATTTTTTCCCATTGGCTGCCTTTAAAGTTTGGAAAGCTTCCTCTTTCTGCGCCGAGTTCTTGTGATTTTTTGTGGCTTTCGTCTGCTATGAATTTCATTAGTTTTTCTGCTGTTTCAAGTGCTTTGTCGCTGTTGTATGGCAGCCCGATTCTTATCAGCATTTCTGCAAATCCCATTACGCCCAATCCTGTGCGCCTGTTTGATTTTGTTATTTGTTCAATCTCTGGGAATGTGTAGTTGTTTGCGTCTATGACGTTGTCGAGGAAATGTATTGCTGTTCGTACTGTTTTCTTGAGTTTGTCCCAGTCTATTTTTCCGCTTTTTACGTGTTTCATTAGGTTTATTGAGCCGAGAACGCATGATTCGTGTGGATGCAATGGTTGTTCTCCGCATGGGTTTGTGCTGTCTATTCTTCCGAGGTGTGATGTGGGGTTTTTTCTGTTGATTTCGTCGATGAACACCAATCCCGGATCGCCTGTTTGCCATGCTGATGAAACTATTGTGTTGAATAATTCTTTTGCATTAATCTTTGTTGTCTCTTTTTTTGTTCGTGGATTTATTAGTGGCCAGTCTTTGTCTTTTTCAACTGCTTCCATGAATGTGTCTGTTGCCGCAACTGAAATGTTGAAGTTTGTCATTACGCCTTCTTGTGTTTTTGATGTGATGAATTCTTTGATGTCTGGATGGTCTGCGTTTAGTATCGCCATGTTTGCGCCGCGCCGCTTGCCGCCTTGTTTGATGACGTCTGTTGTTTTGTCGAATACTGTCATAAAGCTTACTGGCCCTGATGCTACGCCTTTTGTGCTGCGTACAATGTCTCCTTTTGGCCGCAGGTTGCTGAAGTTAAATCCTGTTCCGCCTCCGCTTTGGTGTATGATTGCCATTTTTTCTACTGCACCGAAAATGTCTTTGAGTCCGTCGCCTACTGGTAAAACAAAGCACGCAGCCAGCTGTCCTATTGGCGTTCCTGCGTTCATTAATGTGGGTGTGTTTGGCAGGAATTCAAGGTTTGAAAGCATGCTGTAGAATGTTTCTTCTGTTTTTGCCACACTGCCTTTTTGGTAGCGTGCATCAATTGAAGCTATTGTTTTTGCTACTCGCCTGAAAAGTCGTGCTGGTGTTTCTATAATGTTTCCTTCTTCATTGCGTAGCAAATATCGTTTGGCAAGCACTTTTAGCGCGTTTGTGGTCATTCCTATGTCGTCGCGCACTCCCATTACTGTTTTGAAGCCTATCATTGCTTTTTCGCGTTGTTTGAATGCAGTATATGCTTTTACTGTAGTGTTTAGTTTGTGTTTTTCAAGTATTTCCACAACTAAATCGCGAACATCTGTTGTTGATGGCAGTAATTCTTTTGTGAAGTTTTTTTCAATGATGCTAAAAACTTCTTGAGAGTGTTTTTTTGCTGTTTGCTGTGGGTTTTTGGCTTGTGATTCTGTTAATGCTTTCTCTATGGAGATTGTTAGTTTGTTGAGCTCAAAATTTGTTATCGTGCCGTCTTTTTTTATTATCTGCATTGTTTTCGTGATTGTAGCCACATGAATTCTACCGTCTTTTTATATATAAACCTTTCGAGGTGTTATTACCTTTTTTATATTCTAATATACACTTATAAATACCAGTATCCAAAAGTGTATTACATTTACATGCTGATTATTTTTCTGGTGTTTTATCAGAACTTAATGGTTGTTCTTTCACATGAATGCATGTGACTGGGCAAGCGTCTGCTGCGTCTTTGTTCGTCCCAGGTTCATCAATGTCAAGCTCTTCTTGAATGCCCTCTGGTGTTTCAAACTTGCGGTGGGGATTTTTAATGTCAGACTTGCCGTCGTCTGCAGTCATTTCCCAATGTTCAGGGCTAACTGCCACGCAGGCACTGCAACCTATGCATTTCCAGCGTTCGTGAACAATCAAAAATTTGGCCATGGTTGCGGTTAATTATAGATGATTTATAAATCTTGTTAACCCAAAATTTATAAACCCGACATGAGTAAAAGAAGTTGTGGTGTTTGTTGATCTGAGCTGTGGGGGCGATGAAACACTCGAGGGCCGCGTTATTGTGTACGCGCAGCTGAGGAACATCAGCGGTAAAAATATTGAAATTACGTGGTACGGCTCGCACCTCAAAGTGCCAGTGGATGAAACGCATTTTCTTGGCAGGTATGTGACAATTCACCCGCTTGATTTTTCAACGCAAAAAGAGCGTGAGTCTGGAGAAGCTGAAAAGAAAGCAAACCGCCTTGAAGAAGTTGCGCGCAAACAGTTTGAAGATGATAACGAAAGTAATGATTTTCCGCTATTTTTTACTTTTGCCAGTGTTCATTGTGCAACGTCAGAAACTGTGTTCTTAAAAGATCGTCGTGACGTTCTGTACATGGGCGCATACGATAATCCTGCAATTTGTGTGAATGCAATTGCACGTGGCGAAGCGTTGTATTTTTTGCGGTTGCAGGAGCAGGCAGAACAGCGATTGAGAGCAATTAATTGGGTGGTTGATAACAAAAAAGATGCGGACTATGGCGGAAAAGACGTAACAGAAATTGTTCGTGATAAATATGCTGGATTATTGTGGCGTGCACGTGTTGCGGGGGACTGGGCATTGTTTCGCATTGCTGAAATCAAGTTCAAGGATTTTTGTCACGGCTCTGCCTGCGAAAAAGATTGTGGCGAGCTTTGTGAATTTCTACGAACTACTGTATCACCAATACATGAATACATCATCAACAGATGGGCTGAGAAAATTAACGCAATTCATCATGAACGCTATGAAGAAGCAGCAGAATTACGTAATGAGATTCGCAGGTTACTCACATAATAATGCGAGGGGTTTTTAAATGCGCATCATTATAAAAAATAATGGAAACGCTTTCATTTGAAACAATTATCTTCAATGACTGTAAAGATTATGTTGAAGGTTTGTTCTTGAACATTTTCTCATTCAGAATTTCAAAAGAAATTTTGTTGTCAATCGGCGATTTTTCTGTTAGTAGTAATAGCATTTCTTTTGATGCTGAAAATGCACGTGAGAAATTTAATGCAGTGCTTGACGAAGCGTTGTTAAATTTAACCAACATTGTAACAAAGAAAAAGACTGTGTACGTGCATCGCAATTCAGGCATTCCTTTGATTGGCAGCATTGCTTTTGGTCTTATTGATCGCGGAACAAATATTGTGGAAGTTCGCCCGATTAGCGGGTGTAATATCAAGTGTGTTTATTGCTCTGTTGATGAGGATAAAAGAATTGTTGATTTTGTCGTCGATGCAGATTATCTGGTGGATGAACTCAGAAAGCTTGTTGAATTCAAGAGAATAAACAATATAGAAGCTCACATTGCCTCTCAAGGAGAGCCGACAATGTATGCTGATCTTCCTCGGCTTATTGAAGGCATCAAAAAAATTCAGCAGGTTAAGACTATTTCAATCGACACTAATGGTATTTTATTGACAAAATCAAAGATTGATGAGCTGTTGAAAGCAGGCCTGAATCGGATTAATTTCTCAATCAATGCAATTGACGACAAAATAGCAAAAAATATTGCTGCTGTTGGCGACGGTTATAACATTCAGAAAGTGCTTGATACTGCAGAATATTTGTCTGACAAAGTTGAGCTTATTATTGCCCCTGTTTACGTTCAGGGATGGAATGATGATGAGCTTGAAAAGATTGTCGAGTTTACAAAAAGTCTGAAAAATGAAAAGTTTGAGCCTAAGTGTTTTATTTAAAACTTTTTGAATTATCGTTTTGGCAGGAATCCTGCAAAGTCATTAGACTTCAATAAATTTTTTGAAAAGCTTAAATTGCTTGAGGAAAAGCACAAAATTAAGCTTATTATTGACGAGAAAGACTTCGACATTGTCAAAACAAAATCCTTGCCAAAGCCGTTTAAGAAAGGGGATACTGTCAAAGCAAAAACTGTTAGTGTCGGCAGGCTTCCGAATGAAGTGCTTGCCGTGGCAGACAACCGCGTTATTTCGCTGACAAATCCTAAAAAGCAGGGTTTTGTTAACGTGTCGAAAATCACCCACAAAATAGATAAAAACGTGATTTTCGAGCACGCTCAAGAAC
>JACQMU010000146.1 GCA_016203425.1 Candidatus Woesearchaeota archaeon | reverse complement strand
ATTGCAAATAAATATGTAAAAGAATTCAAAACAAGCTGGGAGATTGCGCAGAAGTATAGAACTAAAATTAATCCTGCTAATTTGCCTTTGCCAGACAAAGATTTGAGTAATATCAAGAAAATGCTTATTAAAAAAGTGACTTCAGAACTGCAAGTTAGAATTGCTCACAGTTATGAAAACATTGATGTTACTCTTGTTGAAGCGTTTGTGAACAAAGCACTGAAAGAGTTAAAGATTATTTAAACTACGCGTTGTACCTTTTTCATTCGTTCCCGCCCGCACTAACTTATTATACTTGTTCTGTTTGTAGTGTATTATGGCAACTAATCGTGATGCTAACATTCGTTTTTTCGACCGTTGGTCTTGGTTTTATGATTATGATCCTGTGTCGTGGTGGTTGCGTTGGGTTCAAAGGAAGGTTTTGAAACAGGTTGTTGTTGGTGAGAAAACTCGTTTGCTTGATGTTGGTTGTGGTCCTGGCCGTGCGTTGTGGTTTTTTGTAAAGAAGGGTGTGAAGATTCTTGCAGGGATTGATTTGTCGTCTAAAATGGTTGCGCGTGCTAAGGGCAGGCTTGGAAATTCTGTTATTTTGAAGGTTGCTTCTGTTGACAAAATTCCGTTTCCTAAAAATACTTTTGATGTTGTTACAAACACTGAGGCTTTTCATCATTTTCCTGTTCCTCAAAGGGCTGTTAATGAAATGTCGCGTGTTTTAAGGCCAAACGGAAAACTTTATCTTGCTGACATTAATTTTTTTTCTAAAACAATTCATTGGTTGTTCAAGAAACTTGAGCTTGGCCACGTGAAGATTTACAGCAAGAAAGAATTTGCAGAATTGTTCTTAAAAGCTGGCTTGAAAGTTGTTGTACAAAGGCGTGTTGGTTTGTTTGTTATCTTGACTGTTGGTAAAAAATTAGCGTAATGTTTTTATAATGACACATTTTCTGGTTTTTATGCCTATAGAAATTGAAGTCAAGCGTTGTGAGATTTCTAAACCCGCGGTCGTTGCACGTCTTGAAGTGTGTGGCGCAAAGAAAGTGCTTGATTATGAATTGGTGCATGCGTGTGAGTTTGATTTGAAAAATAGGTATTGGCGGAAAGAGCATGTGACGCATCGTGTTCGTGAATGTCGTGGTGAGGTTATTGTGTGTTCGAAGCAGCGTTTGGAGGGTATTGATGAGGGGGAGTATAAGGTTCGTGATGAGATCGAGTTTGTCGCAAAAAGTTTTGATGATGGGCGACGTTTCTTTAAGATTTTTGGTTTGATGTGTGTTACTGATACTGAGCGTCGGAGGACAAGCTATGTTCTTGGGGGGTTGCATTTTGATATTGATGAATTTCCTAAGACTCCGTCGTATGTTGAGGTTGAGGCGATTGCAGAAAACATGAAGATGGCGAAAGCGTTAGTTAAGCAGGGTGTTGAGGACATTTTAGGGTTTAACATGGGTGAGACTGTGAATTTGTCGTGGGCTGAAGTGTTGCGGAAGTATGGTCATAAAGTTGACAAAGTGCCTTTTATTTTGCACTTTTAGGAAACTATTTATACTTTGATTTCTGGAAGTATTCCATGATTGAAATTTGTGCTGTTGGCGGTTATGGTGAGGTTGGCAAAAACATGACTGCTGTTAAGATTGATGATGAAGTTGTTATTTTTGACATGGGGCTTCACATGCAGAATTATGTTAAATATACTGAAGAGGAGCTTGGTGAGTTTGTGAAGATTAATGTTGCTGATCTTAGGCGTGTTAAGGCGATTCCTGATGATAGTTCTATTCGTGATTGGCGTTCTAAAGTGCTGGCTATTATTCCGTCGCATGCTCATCTTGACCATATTGGTGCGATTCCTTATCTTGCTGGTAATTATGATGCAGACATTATTTGTACGCCGTTTACTGCCGCAGTTATTAACTCAATTTTGAGGGATGAAAAGATTCATTTGCCGAACAAGATTATTTCATTGCCAGCTAACGAGACTTATGTGTTGTCGGATAACATTAAGGTTGAGTTTGTGCACATGACGCATTCGATTCCTGGCACGGTTATGGTTGTGTTGCATACAAAGCATGGTGTTGTTCTTTACGCAACTGATTTTAAGTTTGATAATAATCCAGTTATTGGCGCTAAGCCTAATTATAATCGTCTTAAACAGTTGGGTGATAAGGGTATTACTGTTGCTTTGGTTGATTCGTTGTACGCGCAGGAAGATATAAAGACTCCTTCGGAGCTTGTTGCGCGTGAGTTGTTAAAAGACGCAATGCTTGGTTTTGATTCAAGGGGCAAGGCGGTTATTGTTACAACGTTCTCATCCCATATTGCAAGATTGAAATCTATTATTGATTTTGGCCGCCAGCTTAATAGAAAGATTGTTTTTCTTGGTCGTTCGTTGGCAAAGTATTGTTATGCTGCTGAGGATGTTGGTATTTATCATTTTTCTAAGGAGGTGGAGATTGTTAAGTTTGGCAAGCATATTAAGAGTAGGTTGCGTGAGATTGAAAAGAAAGGTCGTGAAAAATTTTTGTTGGTTGTGACCGGCCATCAGGGTGAGCCTAAATCAACGTTGTCAAAAATGGCGAACAGAATTTTGCCGTTTCATTTTAAGTCTGGTGACCACGTTATTTTTTCTTGCAAGGTTATTCCTGCTGATGTTAATCGTCGGCAGAGAAAAGTCTTGGACCGTCAATTAACTGCTTTGGGTGTCAGAATTTTTAAGGATATTCATGTTTCCGGCCATGCAGCTAGGCAGGACATGCGTGAGTTTCTTGAGCTTACTCGGCCGTGTCACGTGATTCCCGTGCATTCTGATAAAGAAACTGTTAATGCGTTTGTTGAGCTGGCAAAGGTTTGTGGTTATGAAGAAGGAAAGTCTGTTCACAAGGTGTTTAACAATCAGCGTCTGAAGGTGTGACTGCTTCTGCTGGTCGCGGCGGCTCAGAGTTTTCTTTGCTGTTCCTGGCATTGAACATCGTGTACCCAAGGCATATTGTTCCCAGGAAGAAAAAAAGAATGGCTGCTGGATGGGGGGAAATTGCGCGTATTTGTTCTCTCGCATCTTTGATTGTTTGTTGTGACGTGAGTGTTTGATATTCTGTTGCAATTGCATTGTATTTTTCTGCAATGTCATCTATTCTGTAATCCTCATTTTTTGTTCGTTCTTTAATTTCATCAACAAGTGCAGATAATTCCAAAGGTATTTTCTCGCTTCGTTGTACGCCAGGTACGTTTTGTCGTATTTCATCTGATTTGTGTTGGAAATATTTGTCAACGCCAATCCAGCTGATATAAGAAACAAGTCCTGTGACTGCAATTGCTATTTTTGTGTTTTGTGACACCATTTTCTTTGTCCATTGAAGAGTATTTATAAATATTGTTGCGCGTCTGTGAAGCATCATGTGATGTGGCAATTATTGTCGTCGCCGACGTGGCGTGCGGCGTGACAGGGGTTGCTCCATTCGGGATGTCACGTAGGATTTTGAGCGTAGCGAGAAATCCGTCGCACCTGCCACCGTCGGCGCATAAAATATATAGTTAGGAACTTCGCTTAACAGAACAACAATCTTTATATATCTCTTGTTGGTAGCGCTTTCTTTATGAAGCTTGTGTTGTCTGATGCGACGCATTTTAAGGATAGTATTTCCATTATTTCTGAGTTAGTGAATGAGGCGAGATTTAAGATTACAAAGGATGGTGTTGAGCTTGTTGCTATGGATCCTGCTAATGTTGCTATGGTGGTTTTCAAATTTTTATCGAGTGGTTTTGCAGAGTATGAGGTTGATGTTGACCAGGAGCTCGCGATTAATCTGGCTAATTTTAAGCAGGTTCTTCGCAGGGCAAAGGGTAATGATATTGTAACGTTTGAGGTTGTCAGTAATAAATTGCAGATTCAGTTTAAGTCAGATTCGACGAGAACTTTTAGTGTTCCTTTGCTTGATTTTGAGGACAAGCCTCAGCGTGTTCCTAATTTGTCTTTTCCTGTTGAAATAACAGCTCAGTCTTCTTTGTTGTCTGATGCTATTGAGGATGCTGATGTGGTTGCTGAGTCTGTTAGTTTTGTTGCCGAGCCTGAAAAGTTTATTGTGCAGGCTGAGGGTGATTTGTCTAAGGCAATGTTTGAGATTAAGCATGGTGATGTTGCCAAGATTTCGTCTCAGACGCCTGCCAAAATTCGTGCAAAGTATTCGATTGAGTATTTGAAAAAGCTTATTCAGGGCAGTAAGTTGTCTGATGAAGTCTCGATTTTTTTCAATCAGGATTATCCTTTAAAGATTGAGTATAAGGTGGTTGACAAGCTTTTGCTTTCTTTTATTCTTGCTCCAAGAGTTGATAATGACTGAGGGCTTACATGACTGACAAGAATGATGTAAAGAAAAAGTATGAAGTGTTGTATCACATTAAACACGGCGTCTCACCAGGTTTTGCTGTGAAGTATGATGACGAAACTGAAAAGAGAGAAGAGTTTGAAGCTTCGAATACTATTGATGCGATTTTTAAGGTTGAACAACAGGCGTGGCTTTTTGTAAATGAGTATATGTCAAATTATAGTGATGGGAAGACGATAGTTCAAGTATTGTTGTTGAAAGAAAATGGTGTTGAAATCAAGATTCTTGAAGAATTGGCATGTATTGTTCCTGCAGGTAAGAACTTTGAGGATTTTAAGAAACTGCATTTCTCTGATGGAAAACATTACACTGTAGAGCGCACATGGCTTGATCATGTGGTTGATAACATACCATTCTAAGCAGATCATTTTCACAAGTCACTGGACAAATGCGCGCGCAGCATATTTAAAGGAGGTTTTCTTGGTTGTTGAAAATAAAATTGTGTTGTTTGAGAAATAAAGATTGTGAAGTACAAAAGAACATACCACAAGTATAAAAAGAAAGACTTAAATATTCTGGGGCATTTAGCTTGAACGAAACAACAAAAGACTTGCTCAGAAGCTTGATGATTCAATAAAAAATGGCAAAGGAAACAGGAATATTTTGCGAAGCTTTCGGTGACACCCCAAGAAACCAATTAATTGAGTTCTTCTTAGAAATGCGTTCAACAGACTTTGGGTTGGCAGATGTTGCCAGGGAACTTAAGATGAACAAAGCAACAGCATACAATGCTGCTAAGGAAATCATTCAAAGAAAAATTATTGTTCAGTACAGAACAATCGGAAAAACACAAACCTACAAACTAAACAAAGACAGTATTTTAGTTAAAGGTTTGATAAAAGCCCATAACGAACTTATGAAGAATCTTGTTCAAGAAGAACCAGAGATAAAATTGCCGCGCAAGTTGATAAAATGTACTGCATAATTCTCTCGAACTTCTGAATATAGATAATCTGTCCCACACCCGTACAAAAGCATAAGTTTTATATATAAATTAAAGATATTATAATATCATATTATGGAAAATTTGATAAACATTGAAACAATAAACAAGAACGAGCATTTGCTAAAAGGCAAACTATTCACAAACATACAATTAACCACGCTGAAGAACAAGCTACAAGGAAAACCATTGAATACAAATCAGAAAACATATTATTACAAGTTCGTAAAACCAAAAATCAAGGCTATGATGTCCTTTTTCAACATCAACGAAATAAACATCAAAGGGGGAGAATACATTATAAAAGAAAGAATAGTTAAATCTGCTGCAATAATCAAAAAACTTT
>JACQMU010000145.1 GCA_016203425.1 Candidatus Woesearchaeota archaeon | reverse complement strand
ATGATAGAGCGTGGCATAAGCATGAATGAGATTGAAAAGGCAATAAGCAGCGGAAGCAAATTCATACAACAACCCGACAAAATTGTTTCAGAATACGGCTATTTTAGCGTAGTACACAAGAAAATAGGCGGAATACATTACATAATAACTGTGCAACCAAGGTGGTAACATGACAAAATGCCCAATCTGCGAAAAAGGAACATTAAAAAAAGTAATTGAAGAACACAAAATGTTTGGTGTTAGTTTAGGAAAATACCCTGGAGAAAAGTGCACGAATTGCAGAGAAGTGTTCACTGATGGTTCGGTAATGGCAAAGATAGAAGCTGTCGCAAAACAAAAAGGCATATGGGGCCTTGGAAAGAAAACAAAAATCGCTAAAGCCGGCAATTCACTCGCTGTAAGAATACCACAAGAAATAGCCAAATACCTCAAACTTAAAATAGGCGAAGAAGCATACATACACCCTGAACAAAATAAACTTGTAATAGAGGTCTGAGATTAAATGTTCTGGCAGAAACAAAAAGATGCGTTCTGGAGAGACATAACTGGATTAGGCAGTTCTGGAATGTACTTTCTTCTCATAATCTTCTTTTTTGCACTCGGACAAAAAAGAATTGCCCTACAATTAATTGTAGGATACGGAATAACTTATGTTACAGCAGGCATCATTAAACTAACATATTTCAAAGACCGACCAAAAAAACAAAACTATAACAACGGACTTGAAAAAATAGACGCATCAGCGTTTCCAAGCGTGCACAGCGCCAGAGCAACATTCACTGCATTACTCTTGTCGCAAACATTTCAACAAACACGATGGTTTTTTGCAAGCATAGCAATACTTGTGTGCTACTCAAGAATCAAAGTACACAAACACGACTGGAAAGATATATTAGGTGGAGTATTATTAGGCGCAGTGACGTTCTATGCAATTACGATGTTGCCATAACCCACTTCTTTTCGTGAGCATAATACGCCAAGAAAAAGCCAGCCAAAAACAAAATTGTCAATTCACGAATGTTCTCGAATAAGTTGCCCAACAAAAAACCCAACAAGAAACCAGCAACAATAGCAGTTAATGCAAGCTTTGTCTTCTTCCTAAACAAAAACCACGCGCGGCCAAACATCAAGCCAACAACAAAAATCAAAATAAGCTTTGTAGCAAAAGAGTTGGTAAAAACAGACAGGAAAAAGCTCAAGATTAACACAAACAAAACCACAACCTCAACCAAATCATCAGACATTGACCACAATCCCATCACGACACCCACCCATGCTCAAAAAAAATGTAAAACAACAGCCAGCACAAGCCGCCAACAAACGCTGCAAGAACAAAAGAACGAATGCCTGCAAGCAATGAGAGAACTATATAGCTCACAACTGCACTAAAAACAAAAACGTACAATAAACGAGAACCATAAAAAACACGACTGCCATCCAAAGGCGGAATCGGAAGCGCATTAAAACCAGCAAACACCAAATTAAAAAAATACGCCTTAGCAATAAACTCCGCAGGCAAGCCAACAAACTCACCAACAATCCGCAAAACACCAGCCAAAACAAGATTAGCAGCAGGACCAACCGCAGCAATAGAAGCAAAAGTCTTAAAATTAGGACCATAACGATAAAAACCCAAACGATGCGTGGGCAAATGATGAATCATCAACGCACTGCTGGGAAACAATTTAACAACACCATCTGTAAAAACTGCAATCAAGCCGGCAAACGTCAAACCCTGCCACCACAAAATATGCTCTGGACGAAAACCATACCACAAAGCAAAAACACGCTGGGCAACATGATGCACAAGCACAGAAAAGAAAATTATGATAACTGCCAACAACAAATTAGCAAAACCCTCACTCACATCAAACTTTGTTGAACCCCATTCATCAAAAGAAAAAATAACAGCTAAAACAAACACAGTAATAAGAAAACCGTGCAGCTCCTCTTTTTGAAACACACCATAACGGCGTGCCTTATCAACAAAATTTCTCAACGACATTAATACAACAAACGACTCATAAGTTTAAATACTTTTTCACCAGCGCAACAAGCTCAGACTCATGACCCGCACCAACAACAGCCAGAATACGCTTTTCAGGAAAGTCTTTTATAAGTTTAGCAAGCCGCTGAGCCATAACCTCATTACGCTCAGCCACCAACACACTGTAAAGATTAGGATAACGAACTTTTACTTCCTTCATCAATTTCTGAATAAGCTTCTCACTCGGAACCTTCCTCAAATCAAAAGAAATTACAGACTTACGCCAAACAAAACCCTTTATGATATCAACAACAATGCGAAACTTTTCCTTCCACGAAAAAAACTGCGACAAGCGACGCAAAGTAATTGCAATATCCTGGTCTATCAAAGCAATCTTAGCACCAGACTGTTCAGCAAGCTTAATAGCAGAAAGCATTTCAGAACCAGGAGCCACACCAACCTTCTCACCAAGCTTTTTCTCAACCCACGCACCTATTAAAGAGAAAACAAACCCGCTCAAGCCAACTCTTTTTATGTCCCTCAAGCGAATCTTCTTTTCACGACGGTCAAGCAAAGCAGCAAGACGAGAACGGTCTAATTCCACAGCAACAATATCAGGCTTTTGGTTAGCAATATAATTCTTAACAGCATCAACACTCTCCTTAGCAATATGAGAAGTGCCAATCAACTTAAGGTTTTTGAATCTCATACGAGAACACAATACTACAGAGCATAAAAACGTAACGTATCACGAACCACCAAAAGACACACAATACTGGCGCTTCGTGAATACCTTACGAATCCCCTTACACAATTAACCAAGAATTCGTAAGGCTTATATATCTCCACTGCAACTTTTTATATAGAATATACGGAGGCAAACACAATGCTCAAGCTCAAAAACATAACAGAAATGTACGAAATGAAAGTCTTCACAGAAGACGGAAACTACTTCGGCGACATAGAAGAAGCAAGACTAACAAACACAAAAGTTGAAGGATGGAGAATAAGGTCAACAAAAAACTCATTCTTAGCGCGCGTGTTGAGCTCAGCAAAAGGCGTTGTTGTACCACACTCGCTTGTTAAGGCTGTCGGTGACATTATCATCATCTCAAAAGCAGCAGTGCCAAATTATAATGAAGAAGACGACACGACGGAAAAAATACAATAATGGGCTTATCTTTCGACGAGGTTAAAAGAATAAAAGAAGACGTAATACTTTAGCTTTGTGAAGCGATGATTTGTTGCATAAACAGAAGCGGATTCTGCTTCTGTAGTTTTGCTGTTTCTATAACAGACAACAAGACTTCTAGTATTCCTGCGCCTTTATCGCTTCTGTT
>JACQMU010000135.1 GCA_016203425.1 Candidatus Woesearchaeota archaeon | reverse complement strand
CGTCCCACACAGTTTCTTTTGGATTTTCTCTTGCAATATTTATTAATTCTTGTGAAGAGATTTTTTGCGACAAATCTTTCTCAATAACAATACTGCACGTTTTTAGTACGTCTTTAATAAGCTGTTTGGTGTTAATGTCAACCACGTTTACAAGTTTTACGTTTGTTTCTTCACAAAATTTACCCAAACTGTAACCATCATTACCAGACGTTATAAGCACGAGCTTATCCACATTTGATTCAACAGCCTTTTTTACAATAAACGAAGCTCGATGATCTTTAATCGTGCCAAAAGGATTCCTGCCCTCATCTTTGATGAAGAGATTTTGAAGATTAAACAACGTACAAAGTTCTTTGATTTTTATTAAAGGCGTGTTTTCCAACTTAATCATAAAACGATTAGAATATGTAATCTATATAAACTCTGACCGTTTCAAGAGATGCTATGATACGCCAGCCAATCGTTACAATAATGGGCCACGTGGACCACGGCAAAACATCATTGCTTGACAAGATTCGAGGCAGTGCAATTGCTGCAAAAGAAGCAGGAGGAATCACGCAAGCAATAGGCGCATCAATTATTCCTCTCGCAACTCTCAAAAAAATCTGCGGACAATTATTAGAGAAACTCCAACTCAAGTTCACAATTCCAGGACTGCTCTTTATCGACACACCAGGACACGCTGCATTTATCAACCTAAGAAAAAGAGGCGGCAACCTTGCAGACATAGCAATACTCGTCATATCAATCAACGAAGGACTAAAACCACAAACATTAGAATGCATTGACATCCTCAAAACATACAAAACACCATTCATCATTGCTGTCAACAAAATTGACCTTATAGAAGGATGGAAGCCGTGCGAAAAATCAGTCCTGCAAACAATAACTGTACAACAACAAAAAACACAACAACTATTTGAAACAAAAATGTATGAAATTGTGGGAAAAATGTACGAGCTTGGATTTGAAGCAGAACGGTTTGACCGCGTAGGAGATTATACAAAACAAATAGCACTCGTGCCTATATCTGCAAAAACAGGAGAAGGCATTCCGGAGCTATTGATGGTTCTAACAGGACTTGCACAAAAATATCTTGAAAAAAATCTGGAAATAAACGCAAAAGCACCAGCAAAAGGCACAATAATTGAAATTAAAGAAGAAAAAGGACTCGGAGTAACAGCAGACGCAATAATTTATGACGGCACACTCAATGTCAACGACACAATTATTGTAGGCAGCATGGAAGAACCAATCACAACCAAAATAAAAGCGCTCTTGCTCCCCACAGCACTTTTTGACACCAGAGACACAAAAACAAAATTCGGCCACACAAAAACAGTCACTGCAGCAACAGGAGTAAGAATTGTAGCACCAGAACTTGAAAAAACAGTATCAGGCATGCCAATCATAAGCGCGCAAAAAAACATTGAACAAGCACAACAACAAATACGCGCAGAAGTGCAGTCAGTCACGCTCAGCACAGAACAAAAAGGAATAATCATCAAAGCAGACTCTCTCGGATCGTTAGAAGCACTACATTATTTACTAAAAGAAAAAAAAATACCAGTCAACAAAACATCAGTAGGCGCCATCACAAAAAAAGACATTTCAGACGCAGAAGCAAATGCAGAAAAAGAACCACTAACAGCAGTCATTTTAGCATTTAACATCCCACAACCACAAACAATTCCTCAAACTATCAAGATAATCTCCCACAACGTTATCTACCAACTCATCGAAGACTACGAAAAATGGCTTGCTGCAAAAAAACAATCAATAGAAATGGGCAAACTTGACGTTCTTATAAAACCTGCAAAAATACAACTCCTCAAAGGATACATCTTCAGACAAAGCAATCCAGCAGTTGTAGGCATTGAAGTGATGGCAGGAACACTAAAAACAGGCACGCCACTAATGAAACAAGACGGACAACAATTAACAACAGCCAAAGACATACAACACGAACAAGAACACTTGGATAAGTTAGAGAAAGGAAAACGCGCAGCAATATCATTGCCAAACGTTGTAATAGGGAGACAATTAAAAGAAGGAGACATTTTGTATTCACTCATTCCAGAATCACACTTCAAAATCTTCAAAGAACACAAACAATACT
>JACQMU010000143.1 GCA_016203425.1 Candidatus Woesearchaeota archaeon | reverse complement strand
CTTCAAACAAATAATAAAAATATTACAACAATGCATCAAAACAAAAGTAAACGAGATAAAAAAATACGGCGTCAACCAAGACATCAATACAAACAGCAAAAAAGAATTATTAGCATTACAAGCACAATTACACTCAGAAATAGGACACGGCAAACCAGACTTCAGCGTATTAAAAACAATTTCTCTCCTTGCAGAAATAATGAAAGTACAACACGCGCTTGAACTAGCAGAAAGCCAAGGCATTGCAATGCTACAAAAATACTTTGAAAAAATGCTAGAAGAAGCAAGAGCAGGCAGAACAAAAGCCGCACAAAACTTAGCGCAAGACATTCATTTCAAAACAGCACTTGTCAAAACACAAAAATTATACGAACAAAAAATCGACCACCCAAAACTCGCAGAAGTGAAGAAAATAATTGAAGAAGAAGTTAAACAAAACAAGCTGACAAAAATACTCATCTTCACACAATTCCGAGACAGCGCAGTCAAGATAGCAGAAACAATACAAAGCTTACAAAACGTAGTGCCCAGCATTTTTGTCGGACAAACAAAAAAAGGTGAAACCGGCCTAAGCCAAAAAAAACAAATAGAAATGCTGCAACAGTTCAAAGACGGACTGTTCAACGTTTTGATAGCCACATCGGTTGCGGAAGAAGGATTAGACATCCCAACAGTAAATTTAGTCTTGTTCTACGAGCCCATTCCAAGCGCAATAAGAAGCATACAAAGACGAGGAAGAACAGGGCGGCATGACAAAGGAAAAGTAATACTTTTAATAGCAAAAGGAACAAGAGACGAAGCCTACCACTGGACAGCAAAGAAAAAAGAAAAAAGTATGCAGTACTTCATGAAAAATTTGAGAACAACACTCAAACAAAAATTAACAGCAACACAACCCACACTAACAAAATTTGTTGGCGATGAAAAAAAAATAAAGATATTTGCAGACTACAGAGAAAAAGGCTCAAACACTATAAAGACACTACTTGATTTAGGAGTTGAGCTGAAACTTGAAATGCTACAAACAGCAGACTACGTTGTCAGCGACAGAGTTGCTGTTGAACTCAAAAAAATACCGGATTTTGTTGACTCACTTGTAGATGGAAGGCTCATGCCACAAATAAAAGCGCTCAAACAAAACTATTACAGACCAGTACTTATTTTAGAAGGAACAGAAGACATTTATTCCATTAGAAACATTCATCCAAACGCAATCAGAGGAATGCTGGCAACAATCGCCATCAGTTTTGGCGTGCCAATACTTCACACAAAAAACGAAGAAGACACAGCAGCATTGCTACTGGCGATAGCAAAAAGAGAACAAGAAGAAGGAACAAGAGATTTTTCATTGCACGGCGACAGAAAACCCTTAACACTCGCTGAACAACAAGAATATATAGTGTCTGCACTGCCAAATGTTGGACCCAGCCTTGCAAAAGAATTACTAAAACAATTAAAGACTGTGAAAAATGTTGTAAATGCAACACACGAAGAACTGCAAAAAGTTGAAGGCGTCGGCGAGAAAATATCGCAGCGAATAAAAGAAACTGTTGAAGGAGAGTACAAGAAAGACTAACGTCCACAAACTATTTAAACAAACACACACAAAATTATCATGATGAACCAACAAAAATTTGCATTTTTGAGGTTTATTATTTCGGAGGCGACAAAATCATAAACCAACAAAAATTTGCATTTTTGAGGTTTATTATTTCGGAGGCGACAAAATCATAAACCAACAAAAATTTGCATTTTTGATGTTGATGATTTCGGAGGCGACAAAATCATAAACCAAATCAAAACCGCCATGCTATTAGGCGCATTGACTGGGTTAATGCTATTAGCCGGCAACCTACTCGGCGGCAGAGGAGGATTAACCATTGCGCTCGTCTTTGCAGGACTAATGAATTTTGGAGCATACTTCTTCTCAGACAAAATTGTTTTAGCAATGTACCGCGCACAAGAAGCCAAAAAAACAGAATATGCTGCGTTACACAGAATTATTGAAGAAATCGCACACAAAGCAAACGTACCAAAACCAAAAGTTTACATTATTGAAACAACAACACCAAATGCATTTGCAACAGGCAGAAACCCAAAACATGCAGCAGTTGCGTGCACAACAGGAATCATGAGCTTATTAACACACGACGAATTAAAAGGAGTACTTGCACACGAAATATCACACGTCAAAAACAGAGACATTTTGATAACAACAATTGCGGCAACCATTGCAGGCGTCATATCTTATTTAGCACAAATGGCACAATTTGCAGCAATATTTGGCGGAAACAGAGACGAACGAGAAGGCGGAAACATAGCAGGAATGCTTGTCCTCGCAATACTAACACCAATTATTGCAACAATAATTCAACTTGCAATTTCACGAAGCAGAGAATATCACGCAGACGCAACAGGAGCAAAAACAATACATAACTCACACCACTTAGCAAACGCACTTAAAAAAATAGAAACTGGCGTGCAACAACATCCTTTAGGTTTTGGACATCCAGCAACAAGCAGCCTATTTATTCTAAATCCATTTTCAGCACAAGGATTTGTACGACTTTTAAGCACACACCCACCGACAAACGAGAGAATAAAAAGATTAAATGAAATGAAGTTCTAAATCAGTTTTTTCATCAGGAAAAGTAACATATTTAAAAACAACTTCATCAGCAGATTCATTCACTAATACTTTCTGAATCATCTCATAATTCCAAGTCATGCGTCTATCATCCCTGTATCGTTGCTCCTTGTATTCTTCCAACACTGCCTTTGCAACACGAGAAACATTTTTAACAGACTTCCACCAACTCTCCCAGCGTTGTGACACACACTTTGATTCTTCAACAGCAATTCTTTCAAGCTCTTTATCCGCAGCTTCCTTATCGTAAGCCCACGAACAATAGACGAGGAAATCAACACAATACTCATTAAAAGCATTCTGCGGCATAAAAAAATCTCCTCTTCGACATCACACTTTTATCGGCGGAACTTCTACCAAAGCATCCTTCTTCAAAACTTCAACTTTGTCAGTTTTCTCCCACGAAAAGTCAGGATCATTTCTGCCAAAATGACCATACGCAGCAGTCTTTTGATAAATTGGGCGCTTTAATTTCAATTGTTCAATAATGTCCCGCGGCTTTAATGGAAAATGTTTGCGAACAAGCTCTGAAATCTTTGCTTCAGAAATTTTACCAGTACCGAAGGTGTCAACCAAAACACTAACTGGCTCAGCAATACCAATTGCATACGCAATCTGCACTTCACAACGCTCAGCAAGACCTGCGGCAACAACATTTTTAGCAATGTATCTTGCAGCATAAGCAGCACTTCTGTCAACTTTTGACGGGTCTTTCCCGCTAAATGCACCCCCGCCATGCCTGCCCATGCCACCATAAGAATCAACAATAATCTTTCTGCCAGTCAAGCCAGCATCTGCATAAGGGCCGCCTCTTACAAAACGACCGGTTGGATTGATGAAAAACTTTGTACTACTATCAATCCAACCACCACAAACTGGCTTGATAACTTTCTCCAAAATTTCTTTTCTAACTGTTTCTAGAGTAACATCTTCATCATGCTGCGCAGAAACAACAACAGCATCAACACGAACAGGCTTGTCGTCAACGTATTCAACAGTCACCTGGCTCTTGCCATCAGGACCTAAACAATCCAGCTCACCAGACTTCCTCAACTGAGAAAGACGCAACGTAAGCTTATGCGCCAACATAATTGGAAGAGGCATAAACTCAGGAGTTTCATTTGAAGCATAACCAAACATCATACCCTGATCACCAGCACCCTGCTCCTTAGTACCTGAGGCAGTAACACCCATAGAAATATCAGGGCTCTGCTCCTCAAGAACAGAAATAACTGCACAAGTATCAGCATCAATCCCATACTTAGGATGAGTATAACCAATCTGCTTAAGCACATTTTTTGCAATAAAACGAACATCCACCCTCGCAGTTGTTGTAATTTCACCAGCAACAACCACCAACGAACTCTTTGCCAAAGACTCAGCAGCAACACGCGAATTCACATCCTGTGAGAGACACGCATCAAGAATAGCATCACTAATCTGGTCACACACCTTATCAGGATGACCCTCAGTAACAGATTCAGACGTAAACAAAACTTTTTTCATAATATCAATCCTCCTTAGAACGACACAAATTAGCAACGCTTTAAAAGATTTATGCATCAAATATTCTTAGAGGAATAACGCGCGACAACCCCTCAATCTGCCGCAACTGAGTTTCTCTAAACAAGAAATTACGAAATTTATTGTTGATTTTGACGCCATGACGCTGCAAATCTTGTGATAGCTTGGCGTATAACCTTTTGCCTTCCCCATCAAGGTCTGTGAGAATAGCACATTCATTTGTTTTTTGTGCTATTTCTTCAACAACAGCAAACAAAGACTTGTTAAGTGTTCTGACATTTGCAATTCCGAATGCGTTTAAAGCAGACTTGTCTTTAGCACCTTCAACAATAATCAACAGATTTTGTTCCCTTAATTTATCAATTTGGCGATAAAATTCCTCGTCAACCATCACAATTTATATATAGACAGTTTGCGCTTAAAAATGTAGGGGGCTGCCATGAAAGATGTACCACTAAACGTCACACTCAAATATTACAAACGAATAGATGTACAACAAGCATTGGTCAAAGCAGCAGAAAACAAAGAAATTGCTGTAGTGTACGGCAGCAAAGGATATGGCAAACGACCAGACATTCTAAAATACCCAAACGATGTTTTAACCCTTGCAAAAAACGGAGCAACAAGCTTCCACTGCTCAGAAGAACACTGGAACAACCCATTACAACTACAGCCAGGGCTTTCAAAAAATGATTTAGATGAATTAAGAATCGGGTGGGATCTTGTTTTAGATATTGACTGCAAATGGCTAGAATACTCAAAAATAGCAGCACACTTATTGGTAGAAGCACTGCGCTATAACGACATAAAAAATGTATTTGTAAAATTTTCAGGCAATCACGGCTTCCACATTGCAGTACCATTCAAAGCATTCCCTGACAACATTAATGGCATAGAAACAAAAAATTTGTTTCCAGACGGACCACGAAAAATCGCAGCACACCTCAAAAACATGATAACCCCCTATTTAGCTGCTGAAATCATGAAATATGAAGGAAACAACTGGGAAAACATAAAACAAAAAACAGGATTAGGAGACAAAGAACTCAAAATGAACAATGGACAACTAAATGTTGAATCCATACTCGTCATTGACACAGTGCTAATTTCATCACGCCACCTTTACAGAATGCCGTACTCACTAAATGAAAAATCTGGCTTGGCAAGCATCCCAATAAAACCAGAAGAAATACTAATATTTGACAAAGAAAAAGCAAAGCCTGAAAACGCTAAAACAGAATTAGCATTTTTAAATGACAAAACAACCCCAAACGAAGCAAAAAAACTATTGATAGCAGCATTTGATGCAGCACCAACAAAAGAAGAACAAAAAATTGTTCTCAAAGAAGAAAAAAAATTTGAAGGGCCAACAACGGCAGTGCCAGAACAATACTTTCCCCCCTGCATAAAACTAATTTTAGAAGGACTACAAGACGGAAAAAAAAGAAGCTTATTTGTACTGCTAAACTTTTTAACAAGCTGCGGGTGGGACAATGAAGCAATAGAAAAACTCATAACCGAATGGAACAAAAAAAACCCAGAACCATTGAGAGAAACAATACTACAAACACACCTGAAATACCACAAAGACCACAAGAAAAAAATGCTTCCGCCAAACTGTACAAATGTGCAATATTATCAAGACTTACACATCTGCAAACCAGATAACTTCTGCAAAAAAATAAAAAACCCTGCAAATTATGCTGTGTTTAAACAAAAGATAGCTGCGAGAGAAAATGATAGTCCCAAACCGTCTCAGAGAAACAAAACTGCAGATGACAAATAGTCCCAGCACAGTCTCAGAGAATACTTGCCGTTTTCCTCGAGGAAACGACAGGTTTATAAATAACGTGCAATCCTTACGGTTCGCTAACAAAGCCTGACAAGAGGTTCAGTACGCAGTTGGCGTGAGTGATGTGAAGGCAGCTCGCAAAAACGCATTCTGAACGAACCTCGCAAAAGGCAGTTATTGACGCTGTAGAACCTACAGTTTCATTGCAAAAACACAGAGAGACAAATCTATGCCGAGAAGACGAACACCACGACAAGGAAGCAGGCAGTTCTGGCCACGCAAAAGAGCAGCCAGAATACACGCATCAATCAGATACTGGGCAGCATCAAAAGAGACTAAACCATTATGCTTCGCAGGATACAAAGCAGGCATGACACACATCATAGCAACTGACAACAACCAAAACACGCTCACAAAAGGAGAAGAAATAAGGCTGCCAGTAACAGTCATAGAATGCCCGCCATTAAAAGTTCTCGGCGCAAGAATTTACTCACAAGACGCCTACGGAAAACACCCAATAACACAAATAATGCACGACAAACCCGACAAAGACGTTGGAAAAACAACCACACTTCAAAAAAAAGCAGGCAACACATTTGACAAGCTACAAAAAGAAAACATCAGCGATATCACACTCATTGTACACACAACACCAAGAACCACCACTGTTGGAAAGAAAAAACCTGAAATCTTTGAAATAGCGCTCGGAGGAAATGTCCAAGAAAAAATCACGTACGCGCAAAATATAGTTGGCAAAGAAATCCACCTCAAAGACGTATTTGCCGAAGGACAACAAGTAGACGTACACGCAATATCAAAAGGAAAAGGATATCAAGGACCAGTAAAAAGATTCGGCATCAACATACGCTCTCACAAATCAGAAAAAACAAAAAGAGGCCCTGGAAACGTCGGCGCATGGACTGGAAACAGAAGCTCACCAGTACCCCACGCAGGACAAACAGGATTCCACCAACGCATAGAATACAACAAACACATACTAAAAATAAGCGATGAACCAAAAAAAGTCAATGTAAAAGGAGGCTTTCTCAGATACGGAGAAATAAGAAACCACTACTTACTACTAAAAGGCTCAGTACCTGGACCTGCAAAAAGGCTAATAAAAATGACCACAGCAACACGGCCAAACAAACACCTCACAAAAGAAGCACCTGCAATAACCTACATAAGCACCACATCAAAACAATAATGTAAAAAAAAATGGAACTATACTCGAAGACAAAAGGAAATGAACAAGAGTTGTCTTCTCGTAATAAACGAACGACAACAGATAGCATACAAGAAAATATGTCCTTCGTTATACAAATAATAACACCAACAGGCACTGTCGCTGGAGAAAAACAGCTGCCACAACAGTTCAGCGAACCATTAAGAGAAGACCTAATCAAAAGAGCCATAGAAGCACTTCGCGCAAACAGACGACAAAAATACGGAGCAGACCCACGCGCAGGCAAAAAAACAAGCGCAAAACTATCACGAAGAAGACGCGACTTCAAAGGAGCATACGGACACGGCATTTCACGCGTGCCAAGAAAAACAGTCTCACGCAACGGCGCACACTTCAACTGGGTAGGAGCATTTGCACCAGGAACAGTAGGAGGCAGACGAGCATTCCCACCAAAATTAGCAAAAACGTGGACACAAAAAATAAATGACAAAGAAAGAAAAAAAGCACTCAGAAGCGCGCTAACAGCAACAATGGACAAAAACATTGTTGCAGCACGCGGACACCAACTGCCAAAAACATACCCCTTCATAGCATCAAAAGAATTTGAAACAATAGCAACATCAAAAGAACTTACCACAATCCTAAACTCACAAGGATTTGAAAAAGAACTTCAAAGAAGCGCAATCAAAAAAATAAGAGCAGGCAAAGGAAAAATGAGAGGCAGAAAATACCAACACAAAAAAGGAATACTCATAGTAACAACAAAAGACGCAAAACTACTCAAAGCAGCACACAACATACCCGGCACTGACGCTGTCGACATAACAAGCCTCAACACAGAACTACTCTCACAAGGAACAAAACCCGGAAGGCTCACAATATTCACACAATCAGCGATAGAACAACTTGAAAAAACAAAACTATTCCTATAAAATGGAACAAAAAACAAAAACTGCAAAAGACAAAACGGCAGAAAAAAAGCCGGCCAAAAACAACATTGAACAAAATAAAAACAGTGTTAACATTATAAGATACCCACTCTCAACAGAAAAATCATTACGACTAATGGAATCAGAAAACAAACTCATGTTTGTAGTAGACATCAAAGCAACAAAAAAAGACATCAAACACGCAGCAGAAACACTCTTCAAAGCAAAAGTCACAAACGTAAACACATTCATAACAACAAACAGCGAAAAACGCGCATATGTGCAATTTTCAAAAGAAACACCCGCACTCGACATAGCAACAAATTTAGGGTTGATGTAAATGGGAAAAACACTCATACAACAAGCACGCGGAAAAGGCGGACCAAGCTACAGGTCACCAAAATTCAGATACTTCACACAAGCACGCATGCTACCACAACAAGAACAAATAAGTGGAAAAGTAATTGACATAGTAAAATCACCAGCACACTTTGCGCCACTAGCAGAAATAGAACTTGCAGACGGAAGCACCTGCTATTTTATAGCACCTGAAGGCATCAAAACAGGCGACACCATAACCATGGGCGGAAATGCACCACTAAATCCAGGAAACGCCATAACACTCAAAAACATACCAGAAGGAACAAATGTTTACAATGTAGAACGCACACCTGGCGACGGCGGAACATTCTGCAGAACATCAGGCACCACTGCAAAACTCGTGGCAAAAACAGAAACTCACGCAACCATAATACTACCCTCAAAAAAAGAAAAAACATTGGACTTAAACTGCAGAGCACTCATAGGCACAGTAGCAGGAGGCGGCAGAACAGAAAAACCAATCCTAAAAGCAGGCGCGCGACACTATGCAAAACGCCTCAAAAACAAACGATACCCAATGATATCAGGCGCGGCACAAAACGCAGTCGACCACCCATTCGGCAACAAACGAACATCACGCAAAGCAAAACAAAGACCAATACCCAGATTTGCGCCAGCAGGAAGAAAAGTCGGCAAGCTACATCCACGAAGAACAGGGAGAAAGAAGTGATAAAAAATGCCAAAAGAATTCAGCTACCACGGAAAAACATTTGACGAAATAAAAAGAATGAACATAGACGAGTTTGCACAGCTTTTGCCATCAAGAGAACGAAGAAAACTACTCAAAGGACTCACAGAACAAGAAAAAAAATTCCTTGAAACAACAAAACAAAATAAAACAAAACTACGGACACACTGCAGAGAAATCGTAATTACACCAGAAATGGTCGGCAAAATCATACATGTCCACAACGGCAAAGACTTCCTGCCAGTCATGGTAGAAAAAGAAATGCTGGGACACAGGCTTGGAGAATTTGCACAAACACGCAAAAAGGTTCTACATTCAGCGCCAGGCATAGGCTCAACAAGATCAAGCGCAAGCCTCTCGGTGAGATAAAATGAACGAAAAAAACACTGCAACAAGCAAAGGAATTTCCTTACCAATATCAACAAAAAAAACAATCGAAATATGCAATCACATACGGGGAAAAACACTCGCAAAAGCAAAAAAAATACTCAATGATGCAACAAACCTCAAACGGCCAATACCAATGAAAAGATACAACAAAGACACCGGACATAAACACGGCATGGCTGCAGGAAGGTTTGCAGCAAAAGCATGCAAAGCAGTACTTGAAATAATTATGTCCGCAGAAGCAAACGCACAATACAAAGGACTATCAACAAATAACCTTGTCATCCAACAAATAAGCGCAAACAACGGGCCACACGTGTGGAGATACGGCCGACAAAGAAGACGACAAGCAAAAAGAACCCACCTAAACGTAACGCTGGCAGAGGCAAAAGCATGATAGAAAGAAAATTCATAACAGAAAACCTCAAAGAACTACAAGTACAAGAATTCATCAGCGAAAGCCTCAAAAACGTAGGCCACAGCAAAACAAAACTCGTCAAAACACCACTCGGAGAAAAAATTGTCATATACGCATCACGACCAGGACTCATCGTCGGCAGAAAAGGAGAAAACATCAAAAAATTAACAAACGTACTTAAAAAAAGATTTGAGTTTGAAAACCCACAAATCGAGATAGCAGAAGTAGAAAACCCCAACCTCGACGCACAAATAGTCGCAGAAAGAATAGCATCAACACTTGAAAGATTCGGCATACAAAAATTCAAAGCAATAGGCCACAAAACAATGCAAGAAGTCATGAACGCAGGCGCATTAGGAATTGAAATAAAAATGTCAGGAAAAATACCAAGCGCACGCGCAAAAACGTGGAGATTCTACTCAGGATATCTCAAAAAAAGCGGAGACATAGCACAAACAAGCGTAAAACACGCCAATGCACAGGCACAACTCAAGCCAGGCACAGTAGGCATCAAAGTCAGCATAATGCCCCGCGACATCAAAAGACCAGATGACATAACAATAACAGAAACCCCACAACAAAAACCGCCTGTTAATCAAAAACAAGAACCACTACAAGAAAATAAAAAGAATAAAGAAACAAAAGAATAAAATGAAACAAAAAGAACTCAAAGCACTCCCGAAAACAGAACTTGAAAACAAGCGAGCAGAACTGTACAAAGAACTCATGAAAGAAAACGCACAAATAGCCATAGGCACCCTCCCAAAAAATCCAGGAAAAATCAGACTCACAAAAAAAACAATTGCAAGGATAAACACACTCCTTGCGGAGGCAGACAAAAAAGCATGACTGTTTGCGTACGCTGCGGACTATCACAAGACCTGTGCGTCTGTGAAAGCATAGCAAAAGAAAGCCAAAAAATCATTGTACGAATTGAATGCAAAAAATTCAACAAAAACTACACAGTGATTGAAGGCATTGACCAAAAGGAAATCAACCTGGAACAACTCGCAAAAAAACTCAAAGAAAAACTTGCCTGCGGGGGCACGGCAAAAGAAGACAAAATAGAACTTCAAGGAAAACACTTACAAAAAACCAAAGAAGTGCTAATCCAAGCAGGATTTGCACCAGAAACAATCATACTCCAACAGTGAACCACCATGAAACAAACCTGCAAAGACCCACATTGTCCGCTTCATAATAGTTTGAAAACCCATGGACGACAGTTTAAAGGAACAGTAACAGAAGCCAAAGCACAAAAAACTGCGACAGTTGAGTGGCAACGACTGCACTACATCCCAAAATACGAAAGATACGAACAACGAAAAACCCGCGTCAAAGCACACAACCCAGAATGCGTAGACGCACAAAAAGGCGACATAGTCATAGTAAAAGAATGCAGGCCGCTAAGCAAAACAAAACATTTTGTCGTAGCTGAAAAAACAGGCAAAGACGTAACCTTCCTTGCACGAGAACACTTACTCCAACAAGCACACGTCACAGAAACAAAAGTCAAGCCTGAACAAAGCTCAGAACGACACAAAGAGGACCAACATGAAAGCAATTAAAGCATCAATTGTACGAGGACTGCCACACGGAGCACACCTCAACGCCTGCGACAATTCAGGAGCACACCTCCTCAAAGTCCTCAGCGTACGAGGACACAAAACCGTAAAAGGACGCGCCACAAGCGCAGCAATTGGAGACTACATCATGGCCGCTGTTGTCGAAGGCAAACCAGACATCAGAAAACAAGTCCTGCCAGCAGTAGTTGTACGACAAAAAAAAGCATACAAAAGACCAGATGGCACAAGCATAATGTTTGAAGACAATGCAGCAATCGTGCTCAAAGACGAACTCGGCAACCCAAAAGGAACAATGGTCAAAGGACCTGTAGCAAAAGAAGCATGCGAACGCTGGCCAGCAATAGCAAAAATAGCGAGCGTGATAGTATAAAATGAAAACTTGGTCAAAACACTGGAAAGCAAGCAAACTGCCAAAGAAACAACACAAGTACGTTTACAACCTCCCAGCACACTTACGAGGAAAATTACTTTCAAGCACACTAACAAAAGAACTCAGAAAAAAACACGGAACAAGAAACATCAGAATCAGAAAAGGCGACAAAGCAAAAATAATGCGAGGACAATACAAAGGAAAAACCGGAACAGTAGAACGCATTGATGTAAAAAACACACGCGCATACATCAGTGGCATAGAACACACAAAACGCGACAGCAGCAAAGCACTCTACCCCATACACCCATCAAACATCATGATAACAGAACTCAGCCAAGACAAAAAAAGACTCCCAATAAAACAAGAAACGAAAAAAACAACGGAGACAAAAAAATGAGCAAACATCTCAAAAAGTATATGGCACCACAAACATGGCCAATAACACGAAAAGACACAGTCTACATCACAAAACCATCACCAGGACCACACAACCTACACACCAGCATGACACTTGACCTTATCCTACGAACACTAAAATATGCAAAAACAAAAAGAGAAATAAAAAAAATACTCGCAAACAACGAAATACTAATCGATGGAAGACGCGTGAAAGAATCAACATTCCCTGCAGGCATTTTCGACACCATAACATTCAAAACACTCAACAAACACTACCGCATAATATTCGACCAACAAGGAAAACTAAGCCTTCTGCCAATCAACGAAGAAGAAACAAAAACAAAAATCACAAAAATCATTGGCAAAACCATACAAAACAAAGGACTCCTGCAACTCAATCTCTCAGATGGAAGAAACATACTAACAAAAGAAAAAAATTATTCAGTCGGAGACACCCTGCTCATTGAAACACCATCCAACAAAATACAAAAACACGTAAAACTCGAGCCAGGAGCACTCGTATACCTCATCGACGGCAAACACCTCAGCGACATTGGAACAGTGAAAACCATCGAACAAACAACCATCACATACACTAGCACCACAAACAAAGAAGTACAAACACTCAAAAAATACGCATACGCTGTAGGCAAAGACAAGCCATTAATAACACTCACATGAACCCAATGCAAAACATCAGGATAGAGAAACTCACCATCAACATAGGTGCAGGAAAAGACCCTGCAAAATTAGAAAAAGGAATAACACTCATAAAAGCAATAACCGGCACAGAACCAGTCAAAACAATAACAAAAAAAAGAATAGCAGAATGGGGACTCAGACCAGGACTGCCAATAGGCTGCAAAATAACACTCAGAAAAAAAGCAGCACACGAACTATTCCCAAGACTACTCAAAGCAAAAGACAACAAGCTAAGTGAAAACACCATAGACAACAAAGGAAACATATCATTCGGCATCCACGAATACATCGACATCCCTGGCGTAGCATACAATCCAGCAATAGGCGTAATCGGACTCCAAACCTGCCTCACACTTGAAAAACCAGGATACCGCATCAAAAGACGCAAAATAAGGCCAAAAAAATTACCAAAAAAACACACAGTCACAAAACAAGAAGCAATCACATTCCTACAAAAAACATTTAACACAACCATAGAGGCACAAGCATGACAACAAAAAACTGGAAAAAAACATTCCAACAACTAAAAGCAAAACCAATCACGCTCAAAAAATACATAAAACACAATGCGCCAAAAAAACGCACAAGCGGCGCAGGACAAAAACGATGCAAGCGATGCGGAAGATACGGCGGCCACATCAGCAAATACCACCTTGACCTATGCAGATGCTGCTTCAGAGAAGTGGCAACAAGCATAGGATTCAAAAAATACCGCTAAGGAGGAAAACAATGCTAAACGACCCAATCGCAAACGCACTATCAAACATCATCAACCACGAGAAAATAGGAAGAAAACAAGTCATAATACACCCACTCTCAAGAACACTCAGAAAAATACTCACCATAATGCAAGAAAACAAATACGTCGGCAACTGCGAAGAAATAAGCGACACACGCGGCGGCATCACAAAACTCAACCTCATAGGAGCAATCAACAAATGCGGAGTCATAAAACCACGCTTCAGCACAACCATACAAGAATACGAAAAGTTCGAAAAACGATACCTGCCAGCAAAAGGCGTCGGCATCCTAATCATCTCAACACCAAAAGGCATAATGACACACCAAGAAGCAAAACAAAAACACCTTGGAGGAAAACTCCTCACATACTGCTACTAACCATGAAACAAACACTCAAAGAACAAATAGAAATCCCAAAAGGAACAAGCATCCAAATAGAAACAACCACCTACACAATCAAAGGACCAAAAGGCGAAATAACACGAAAACGACCACAACTCAAAGTACACATGACAACAGAAGCAAACAAAATAACACTAACAGCAGAAAAAGCAACAAAACGCGAAAAAAAACAATTATACACAACAATCGCACACATAAAAAACATGCTCAAAGGAGTACAACAACCATACACCTACCTGCTAAAAATATGCTCAGGACACTTTCCAAT
>JACQMU010000142.1 GCA_016203425.1 Candidatus Woesearchaeota archaeon | reverse complement strand
GTAGTATGTTTTATTTTCTTTTATGCGCATTGTTATTCTTGGCCCTCAGGGCAGTGGGAAAGGCACGCAGGCGAATTTGTTGAGTGAAAAGCTTAAGCTTCCACACATTGATGCTGGTCAATTGTTGCGTGATGAGGCTGAAAAGAACACAGTTATTGGTAAAAATATTAAATCAACGATGGAACGTGGTGAGCTTATCGCTCCAAGTATTGCTCCGAAAATCCTTTTGAAGCGCCTTGCAAAAAATGATTGTAAGAATGGATTTATTCTTGATGGTTTTCCTCGTGATGTTGGGCAGGCAAAGATGTTGGGCAAAATAACGCGTGTTGATGTTGTTGTCGAGCTGAAAGTTAGTGATGCTTTGGCAATAAAGCGCTTGAGTAATCGCTGGCAGTGCATGAGGTGTGATACAGTTTATGGTATTACCCTGCTTCCGAAGAAGAGTGGTTTGTGTGACAAATGTGGCGGAAAGCTTGTGAGGAGAAAAGATGATACTCCTGCTTTAATCAAAAAGCGCCTTAAATTGTATCACAAGGTTACAGAGCCTGTTATGGATTATTTTAAGAAACAGAATAAGCTTGTATCGGTTGATGCTTCAGTGCCTGTTGGTGTTGCTTTTAAGAAGATTCTTGCATTACTAAAATAATTGCCGTATGAATTCTGTTGCATAACTCCCTTTTGCAAGTGTGAATGTGATGGTTGTTTTTTTCATTCCTTGATTGAGTTCATCGTCTTCAAGCGCGCTTATTTTTATGTTTGTGGCTTCCACGAATACTGTTCTTTCTCCGCCTTCTGAACTTAATTCTGGAAATGGCTTGATGATGAAGTCTCTTGTGGTGATGTTTTCTTTTTTTAGAATTTCTTTAATGATAGATGTTTCTTTTGTTCCGAATCCGATTAGTGACAGTGTTGTTTCTTTGGTGGTTGCTGCAAGTTCGTTCCATAATTTTGATTGGTAAGCATGAATGTAGAATTTTAATTGTTTTATTGGCAGTGTTTTGATTGCTCCGAGATAATCTTGTGGGTGTTGTTGCAGGTGTGCTTTTACAGTGTGTTCATTGAGGATTTCTGTTGCTTCTTTGAACTTTTTCTGCACGATAAGTTTTCCAATCAATGAATTATTTATGCTAAATCTTTGTTCTCCAAAATAATTTATGAATTTTGTTCTTTGGGGTGGTTCTTGGCTGATATTTCTGACAACAATTATGAAGTGATTCCCTTCATGGTCTCCGAGTGATGCTGGTTTGTCGGCATAGCCGATAAACTTTATTTGTATATCTTTTATTTTGATTTTTTCTATTTGTTCTTTGTTAACATTTTTTGCCGAGCAGATTTGTTCAGTCACTGCATGCTTGTCTTTTGTGCCTGCAAATCCTATGTGTTTTAATGGTATTCTGAGCATTTTTGCTATTTTTTGAACAGCGTTTAGTGTTGTGTAATTTGTTTTTTTGAGAAGAAAGTAAGTGTAGTTTCCTGTTTGTTGAAGTGTCGGATTAAATATTTCTTTGACAATGAAATCTTGTGGTTGTTGTTTAATGATATATGCCAACGCGCCCGGGAGGATTCGAACCCCCGATCTTCAGGTTAGGAACCTGCCGCTCTATCCAAGCTGAGCTACAGGCGCATTGCTCTTTTGAAAACGAATCTTATATAAATACCTTCTATGAGAGGAAATAAATATGAAAATCTTTTACGGAATTGCTGGTGAAGGTCTTGGTCATGCAACGCGCAGTAGGCCTTTAATTCAGTACTTGTTAAAGCGTCATTCTGTTAGAATTTTTGCTGGGGGTAAAGCGTTTGTTTACATACAACGCTGGCTTAATGTTAATAGAATTGAAAGCATGCGGTTGAAGTATAGTGAAAATAAAATGTCTGTGTTTAAAACTGTTGTTTATAATGTTTTGAAGTCGCCTTGGTATTTTTTTTCGTTTTTGAAAGTTTTTTCGTTCATGCTTCGTAATCGTCCTGATGTTGTAATTACTGATTTTGAGCCAGGGAGTGCTTGGTCTGCAATTATTTTGCGTGTTCCTTTAATTAGTATTCAACTGCCTGGCCATTATCTGCCGCCACAGCCTTTTTTGAGAAACAAACAAAGTCCTGCAAGAATTGGTTTGCAAGAGCATAACTGGTGGGCGCGCCTTACATTGTGGTTTGTGACAACCATTACTGTTCCTTATGCTGATGCGGTTGTTATTCCATCTTTTTTTCAGATTCCATTGAGTGACATACGTGTAAAGTACGTTGAGCCAATTATTCGTGAGGAAATTGTAAAACATAAATCTGTTGTTGGAGGCAATGTTCTTGTTTACCAGACTTCTGGAACATACCATGAACTCTTACGCGTGTTAAAACAATTTCCACAACAGCAATTTGTCGTCTATGGTTTTGCAAAGAGTGGGATTGAACAGAATATTGTATTCAAACCTTTTAATGAGGATGAATTTTTTGATGATTTGTGTTCTGCGAAGGCTGTTATCACTAATGGTGGTATTTCGTTGATGACTGAAGCAGTGTTTCTTGGAAAGCCTGTTTTGTCAATTCCTATTCGTGGTCATGGTGAACAGTTGGTGAATGCTTTTTTTCTTGGAAAAACTGGGAATGGTTGTGCTGCGGATAATGTTTCTGAACTGGTTGTTGGCAGTTTCTTGAAAAGTATTAATGCTCGTAAGAATGGTGGAAAAAAGAGTTGGCATGTTGAGAAAACCTTTGCTTCGATTGAAGAAATAATTAATTTGTTGGGCTCTGCGTGAGTTTTTGCAGGAGTTCAGCAATTTTTTTTCCTTCTGCTTTGCCGCGTAATTGTTGCATTGCTTTTCCGATGAGTGCGTTGAACGGCAAATCCTTATTCTGTTCAACAATGCCTTGCAATATTTCTTTTAATTCTGCATCGCTAATTAGTTTGTATTGGTGAATAATATCTGTTACTGGCTTGTTTTGTTTTAGAATTTCTAACACATTTTCTTTTGCAATCTCTCCTTTGTCGAGTGCTTGAAATAGTGCTGTGAAATCTTCTTCTGTTGGGTTGATGTCTGTGTTGAATTGTTTTTTGGCTGCTTTTTCTGCCCCAATTAATAATTCTGCAATGTATGCTGGCTTGATTTTTCTGTATTTTCTTACAGCATCTTCAAAGAATGTTGTTTTGTCTGTTTTTGCGAGTGTTTGTGCAATGTCTTTGCTTAGCCCGAATGTTTCATACCTGTGTATTTTGTCTTCGATGAGTTCTGGGAGTTTTATTTCATCTGTTTCTTTTTTTGAAATTATTATTGGCTGTACGTCTGTTTCTGGGTACATTCGTGCTGCTCCTGGCATTGGGCGTAAATAACTTGTTGTGCCGTCGTCGTTTGCTTTTCTGACCTCGTTTGGCACTCCGATTATTGTTTCGTTTGCTCTTTGGATGACTGCTGTTAGTGCGCGTTCTGCGCGTTGTTTCTCGTCAGCTATTATGACAAATGCGTCTGTTGGCTTGCAGTTAAGGCTGCCTTTAAGCTCGTCTACTTCTCTTTGTTCTATGCCGTATGCTGGCAGTTCGTCTGAGTGGAATATTCCGCTTATGCCTGCTATGACTTTTGCTCTTTCGCTCATTTCTGTTCCTAATCTTTTGTTTTGCTGGAGTTCTTTGCCGAGTAGTCCTGCAAATTCCGGCAGGTTTATGGCCAGAATTTTTGCGCCTTGTTGTATTGCTTTATTGATTATTTTTGAGCCTGAGTGTTGGAGTATGTTTGTTACGTCGATAATATTGAGTGTGATTTCTTTTGCGTTTCTTTTTCTTAATTCTTCTCGTATTTCTAACAGTTTTTTTTGCCTGAATGCTTCTGTTTCTACAAGTTTTGGCAGTGCTCTCAAATCTTGTGCGCCTTTGATTTCAACTCTTGTGCCGTCTTTTATTGAAACATTGACGTCTTGCCGTATTGTTCCGAGTCCTCTTTTTGCTTTTCCTGTGCTTCTTAATAACAGGCCAATTTTTTCTGCAATTTCTTTGCAGTGTTCGGGTGTTTTGATGTCTGGTGATGTGCTGATTTCTATTAGTGGAATTCCGAGTCTGTCAAGGCGGAACGTGACTGATGTTTTGTCTTGTGAGATTTCTTTTGCTGCTTCTTCTTCAAGAATTATTGTTGGAATTCTTACTGTGCCTGTCTCGCTTTTTATGATTCCGTTTTGGGCGATGAGTGCTGTTCTTTGAAATCCTGAGGTTGTTGAGCCGTTGACAATTGTTTTTCGCATGAATTGTATTTCGTCAACAAATTTTGCTCCAAGCAGTTTTGCAACAACAAGTGCTGTCTCCAAATTTTCTTTTGAGGTGGGCATTGGTGGTTGTTCGTCCATTTCAACAAGGCAGTTTGTGTCGTTGTAAGCTTGATAAATAAAGTGCTTGCCTTTTTTCATTTCTTGTTCTGCTGCCTTGTCTATTTGTCCGAGCTCGCCTGCTGAGGCTCTTATTTTGCGCACAAAAGTTATGTCTGGTTCGTCGTCGCGCAATTGTGTTAGGCATTTGCAGAATAGTTTTTGTCCTTCTAATTGTTGGTGTATTTCAATGCCGCACTTGAGTCCTAAATCCTGCCAGTTTGTGTCTTTTGTGTGCACCATTATTTGTGCCAGAGAAAAGTGTTTTGTTCTATTCTTTCTGAAATCTCGCCAGCAATGTTTTTGCGCATGAGTTCTTTTGTTTCTTCTTTGTCATGATTGCTTAGTAGCCATGCGAGTTTGATGAATGTTGTTTCTGGTGTCGTGTCTGACAGGTGTCCTAAAATGCCTATCTCTTGTAGTTTTCTTTGGTTTTCGTAAACATTGAGGTTGAGCATGCCGTATATTGTTTGTGGTGCCAGTACGACTGGCATTTTTTTTGCGAGTTTTTGTAGTGTTTTGAAGATTTTGCTGTGTTCTTTTGTGTGTTCGTCGATTTCGCTTGTTGGCAGGTTGCCGAGTCCTGTTGTTTCGATGACAAGCCCGTCGTAATTTTCATAAAACTCGTACTGTTCTGAATTCATATTTGTGTGTTGTTTTAGGATTGCTATTTTCAAATCTTCTTTGAAGAATGTTATGTTTGGCTTGTTGGTGTGTTTTCGTTGATAGTCTGTTCGCAGGAATTCTATTTTTTTTTCTGGGTAAATGACGCGTGCCCATGGTATTGTATTTATTGGTTGGAATGCGTCTCGTCTGCTCGTGTGCATTTTTCTGCATTTTGTTGCTGGCAGGATGGTGCAGTTTTCATCGCCTGTGTTTTCGTGCATGCATACCGCAATGCCTGCAAAGCTTGTTTGTGTGATGAATCTTGCTGCGCACAAAAGATTGAGTGCTCCGTCAGTGCTTCCTCTGTCTGAGCTTCTTTGTGAGCCTACGAGAATGATTGGTATTGGTGAGTTTTGTACTGTGAATGCCAGTGCTGCGCTTGTGTAGTGGAGTGTGTCTGTGCCGTGCGTGATGATTATGCCTTGGACATCTTTTTTGATTTCTTTTTCGATTTCTTTGATGAGTGTGTTGTAGTGGCTGAAGCGTAAATCCTGTGACCACATGTTGCTGACGAGCCTGCTGTTGATGTTTGCAATTTCTTTGAGTTCTGGGAACATTGTTGTGATTTCTTCAGGGGTGAATCTTGCGATGACACCTCCTGTTTCGTAGTCTACTTTTGATGCTATTGTGCCGCCTGTGTGCAGGATTGATATTGTTGGTAGTTGTTGCTGTGGTGCTATTGTGAGCGTGACTGGTTTCTTATCCTTTTTTTTATGGAGTACTTGGATTTCTTTGATGCGTTTTTTTGCAATGCCAATATTGTAGCCTGTATCGAGTTTTATTACTGCAAAGTCTTTTTCTTCTGGCATCAGCATTCCTTGGATGCTTTCTTCTTGTGTTTTTATTGTAACTATGTCTCCTGGTTCTGCCATTTTTTTCACTTATTTGGGTGGGGAAAGCGTGCTATTCTCCAAGTTCCGCCTCTGGCTTGTTGTCCTTTGATGACTGTTATTTCCAGCCCGCCTTGTGGAATTTCTCCGTGTCTTTGCCCGCTCACTTGCCTTGATAGGTTGAGTGTGTATTGCACGTATTTGTCGTCTGAGTTGTTTTCCACGACTGTTGCTTGAAATATTTGCCCTGCCTCGTGATAAAATATTGTGTCATTTTGTTTGTATGAGTCTTCTTTTTCCATTGTTCGCCCCCACTGCGTTTACTGCAGGACAGTATAAAAAGCTTTTTATACGAGTATGTGATAAAACTTTGTATGGCTCGTGGAGAAAGTTCTGTTAGTGGTGCTGCGCTTGACAGAATTGTTTTCTGGCTGTTGGTGATGGTTATCTTTGGCGGAGTTTTATTCATAATCCTTTATGCTATGGGAATTCTACAGGCGAAGATTTGAATTTCCGCCACATTTTTAAAGAAAATTAATTTAACGACAAATATGGACAAAAAAGTTTGGCGTGAACAAATCGCAAAGTCTGAACAAAGGATTTATGAAGGCCTTGTTGCAAAAGTTGTTGGAGAAGAATCATTGCTTCAAAGCGCTTTAAGTCCTTTATCAACAAGTCTAGGAAAAAGACTTCTTAATTCTCTTTGGACAGTTTATATGAATGCCAGAGTTGGATTGCAGGACAGAATTTGTTTGTATTTCTTGGAAAAAGGCGGCTTTGTAAAGTTTGATGGAGCGTATAAAATGACTGAACAAGGCGAAGCCACATTCAAAGAATATTTTAGTGAAGTACTTATGAAAAATGCACAGGGCCCGAATTGGGAAGAAGAATGTGCGAGAAGGATTAAGGACATGGACGAAGCCATGAAATACGAGGGTCATGATTATTTGAACACGCGATGCAAAATATTAATGGCACAAGGTCTGAAAGGGTTGGAAGCATATTTTGCTGAAGTAGAAAAGAAGAAGAGAGAAGACAAACCTCAATAACAAAATTTGTTGAGTGAACGCAGTGAACTCGCAAATTTTAACCGAAATAGACTGGTTTTTCTTCTTTCATTGCTTTGGCGCGTGCTGCTCTGAATTCGTCTTGGAGTTTTTCGTATTCTTGTTGGATTTCTTTGCTTACTGATGGCCGTACTTTTTTTAGTGCGTTGTCAAAGTGTTGTGTGGTTACTTCTTGTGCGCTGATGTTTTCGCGCAGTGCAAGTATTGCTGCTTCTCTGCAGATGGCTTCGATGTCAGCGCCCACATATCCTTCGGTTTTTTCTGCGAGTTCTGTGACATCTACATTTTTTAGTGGCATTGTTTTTGTGTGTAGGCTGAATATTTCTACGCGTGACTTTTTGTCTGGTGGTGGTGTTAGTATTATTCGGTCAAATCTTCCTGGCCGCAGGAGTGCTGTGTCGAGCATGTCTGGCCTGTTTGTTGCCCCGATGATGACAATGTCGTGCAGTGCTTCGAGGCCGTCTATTTCTGTTAATAGTTGGTTGACTACGCGTTCTGTTACGTGGCTGTCTGAGCTTGCGCTTCTTCTTGGAACAAGTGAATCAATCTCGTCGAAAAAAATGATTGTTGGTGCTGTTTGTCGTGCTTTTTTGAAGACTTCGCGAACTGCCTTCTCGGATTCTCCCACCCATTTTGAAAGCAGCTCCGGCCCTTTGATAGAAATAAAGTTTGCTTCGCTTTCGTTTGCAACTGCTTTTGCCAGCATTGTTTTTCCTGTTCCTGGCGGCCCGTATAACAAAATGCCTTTTGGTGGATTTACTCCTAATCGCGCAAATGCTTCTGGGTGCTTGAGTGGCCATTCGACTGCTTCTATTAGTTCTTGCCGTACTTGTTCTAAGCCGCCGATGTCTTGCCATTTGACGTTTGGTACGTCGACAAATACTTCTCTGAGTGCTGATGGCCGTACTACTTTTAGTGCTTCTTTGAAGTCGTTTTTTGTTATCATGAGCCGTTCGAGTATTTCTTTTGGTATGGCTTCTTCTCCGTCGTATTTTAAGTCTGGCAGCACTCTTCTGAGGACTATCATTGCTGCTTCTTTTGACAGAGATGCGAGGTCTGCGCCGACAAAGCCGTGGGTGACTGCTGCTAATTCTTTGAGGTCGATGTCTTTTGATAGTGGCATATTTCTTGTATGAATTTTCAAAATGTTCAGCCTGCCGTCTTTGTTTGGCACGCCGATTTCTAATTCTCTGTCAAATCTTCCTGGGCGTCGTAATGCTGGGTCGAGGATGTTTGGCACGTTTGTTGCTGCTATGACGACTACTTTTCCTCTGCTTTTTAGCCCGTCCATGAGTGCAAGTAGTTGTGCTACAACGCGTCGTTCTACTTCTCCTCTTGTTTCTTCGCGCTTGCTTGCTATTGCGTCGATTTCGTCGATGAAGATTATTGATGGTGCGTTTTTTTCTGCTTCTTCGAATTTTTTTCTTATGTTTGCTTCTGATTCTCCGTAGAATTTTGACATGCATTCTGGTCCGTTGATTAGTACAAAATGTGAGTTTGTTTCGTTTGCGATTGCTTTTGCAAGGAGTGTTTTTCCTGTGCCTGGCGGCCCTTGTAGGAGAACTCCTTTTGGTGGCTCGACGCCAAGTCGTTCAAAAATTTCTGGGTGTTTGAGTGGCAGTTCTACCATTTCTCTTACTTTTTTGATTTCGTCCTGCAGTCCGCCGATGTCTTCGTAAGTGACGCCGATTGCTGCGTCTTCTTTGACTTCGACTGCTTCTGGATTCAAAACTAATTCTGTGTTTTCTGTTATGAGCACGCCTTGTTTTGGGTCTGTTTCGACGACGACGAATTTTATGTCGCCGAATCCTATGCCTATGAGTCCTTCGTCGAACATGCTGAACATTTCGTCAAATAGTGGGTTGCCTGACATGGTTGTTTTTCTGCGTCGTGTTCCGCCGATGGATATTATGTCTCCTTTGACGACTGATCTTCCGAGAAGTCCTGGCTTGAACATGTGTGCTGATGCCCTTATGACCATTCCCTCGCGTGCTGGGGCTATTGTTACTTTTTTTGCTTCTTTTACTGTTGCTTTTCTGACGATGACTGATTCGCCGATGCCTGTGTGCGCGTTTTTTCGTGTCAGCCCGTCCATGCGTATGAAGTCTAATCCTATGTCGCTCGGGTATGCTCTGTCGACGATGGCGAGGGTTTTGCGTTGTCCTTCTATTTCTATGATGTCTCCTTGGCGCGCGTTGAGTTCGCGCATGAAGTTTGCGTCTATTCTGATGATTCCTTTGTTGACATCATCCTGGACTGCTTCTGCTACTTTCAGCTTGATTTCTTTTTGTGCCATGTTTTGTGCCATGTGAGAATGATGAATTAATTATTTTAAGTCAACTTTTGGCATCGGTATTGGTGGTGGCAGGTTGACTTCTCTGCTGAATACTAATGCTTCGATGTTGCATTTTGCGAGGAGGCTGTTCAATACTGGGGTCATGACTTCTTTTGGGACTTTTTTGTCTTTTTTCCATGATGCAAGTACTGCTTCTATTACTTCTGGTTTTTCAAAATATGTGAGAAATCCTGTAAATGTCATGTCGGCAATTCCTGGGTCGTAGTGTACTTTGAATTCAAAGTCAAATTGCAGCGTGTTTTGTTTTGACGTGCCGAATGTGAGGTCTGTTTTGTACACGTCTTTTACTGCCACGTTGTTGTTGACGTTGATTTTGCCTTTTGCAGTGTTTTTTTTGTCGATGATAATTTTGTTGAACTGTATTCCTATTACGCTCATGTGTGTTCGCTTAACGGTGTGGGATTTATAAACCTTACTGGCAGTAATGCTTTTATACTTTAAAGTAAGAAAGTGTGTATGCTTGATATTACCAGTCCTTTTTTTGTGAACTTGCTTATTGTTGTTGCAAGCTTGTATATTTTGTTTAAGTCTGCTGACCTTATGGTTTTTGGTATTGCAGATTATGCGAGAAAGTTTGGGTTGAGTGATTATTTGGTTGGTCTTGTGGTTATTGCTATGGCTGCGTCTGCTCCTGAGATTATTGCGAGTATTATGGGCTTGCAGTATGAGGGTTCTGGGATTGTTTTTGGCGCAATTATTGGTTCGAATATGGTGCACATGGCTCTTGCTGTTGGCATTTTGGCGGTTATTGGCAGGAGAATTAATGTTGAGTGCAGGATTCTTAACAAAGCGTTGTTTCCTTTGTGGGTTATGCTGATGCTGCCGTTTATTTTGGCGTCTGATGGTGTGTTGAGCAGGCCTGATGGCTTGATTCTTGTGGGTTTGTTTGTCGTCTATATCGTTTTTTTGTGGCGTCAGGAGGGCACGCTTGGAAGGATAAAGCCTCGTGTGATGCTTAAGTCTTTGTGGCTGGATGCTTTTATTTTTCTTGGTTGTTTGGTTGCGCTTTTGCTTGCTGGCAGGTGGCTTGTGTTTGGTGCAGTGAATCTGGCTAATGTGTTTAAGTTAACGCCGTATTTTATTTCGTTGACAGTTATTGGTATTGGCACAACGATTCCTGACTTTGCTATTGAGTTGCGTTCTTTGTTTCGCAGGCATGAAGCTATTGGTTTGGGTGATATTTTGGGTAGTTTGGTTATCGAGCTTGTTTTGTATTTTGGCATTCTTTCGCTCGTGCGTCCTTTGGTGATTGATTTTGCTAATGTTTGGTCTGCTTCGTTGTTTTTGGTTGGTTCGATATCTTTCATGTTGTACATTATTAGTCGGAAGGTTTTGACGTGGAAGCATGGTGTTGTTTTGTTGGGGATTTATGCTGCATTCTTGGGTGTTGAATTATTCAAAGTGGTGTAGAAGGTTTATAAATCAAAATAATTAATGGTGTGCATGAAAGACCAATTAAAAGAAACGCATGATAATGTTTTGCGCGAGTCTGATGACCCTGAGAATTTTGTTGCAATAAAAGGTTATGATTTTAATGTGGGTGTTGATTTCAGCAAAATAATTGACAGTTATGCAACAACTGGTTTTCAGGCAACACATCTTGCTGAAGCAATTCGTATTATTAAAGAAATGCGTAAAGAAAAATGCGTGATTTATCTTGGCTACACTTCTAACATGGTTACTTCTGGCTTGCGTGACGTGTTTAGATATCTTGTTGAACACAAATTTGTTGACGTTATAGTTACAACTGCTGGTGGTGTTGAAGAGGATTTCATCAAGTGCATTAAGCCGTTTATTCTTGGTGATTTTAATGCAGATGGCAAGGCTTTGCGCGAGATGGGCATTAATCGCACAGGCAATATTTTTGTTCCTAACTCGAGATATTGCCGTTTTGAAGACTGGGTGAAGCCAATACTTGAGCAGGTTTACAAAGAACAAAAAGAAACAGCTCATGTTTTTACGCCTTCTGAACTTACTCACCGCCTCGGGAAAGAAATTAATAATCCTGAATCAATTTATTTTTGGGCGCAAAAGAACAACATCCCTGTTTTTTGTCCTGCAATTACTGATGGCAGTCTTGGTGACATGATTTATTTTTTCACTTTCAAGCATCCTGATTTTAAGGTTGACATTGTTGGCGACATTAAAAAGCTGAATGACTTAACTTTTGAAGCAAAAAAAACTGGAGTTATTATTCTTGGTGCGGGGCTGGTTAAACACCACATTTTGAACACGAATATGTTGAGAAACGGTTGTGATTATGCAGTCTACATTAACAATTCTCAGGAATTCGATGGCAGTGATGCTGGCGCTCGTCCTGACGAAGCTATTTCGTGGGGTAAAATAATGCCGAAAGCAAACTCCATAAAAGTTTTTGGTGATGCAACTATTTTGTTCCCTTTGATTGTGGCAAAGTGTTTTGGAGAGAAAAAATGATGAGTCAGAGAGAATATCGAAAGGATATTGAAACACTTGAAGAGCTTCACAGCCCCATTGCGAGAACATGGGGTTCATTGAGCTTTTATAACAAGATTACTGACTCTCGTGATTACATGCGTGCTTGGTCTGCTATGGAGTGGTTACGGAAATTCGTCCCGCAGCTTAAAGACATACTTGAAGCAAGTGGCAGTATTGACCGGGGTTACATCAGCCAAGCGCTCGAGCATCTCAGCGTTGCAGAGCAAGTTCTCTTGAAATATCAACCTAAAAAGTAAAGACTAAACATTTAAAACCAACGTCTATTTCAGTCACTGCATGGCTCTCGTCGACGTTCATTGTCATTTGACGCACATTAATTTCAAGCAGGATTTAGATAAAGTTCTCGAGAATGCTCATCTTGCTGGTGTCAAGAGAATAATTACTGCTGGTGTGAATCCTGAAACAAATCGTGAATGTTTGGAGCTTGCGAGATTGCATCCTGACATTGTGAAATGCACCTTGGGCATCTATCCTATTGACGCATTAAATTTGAAAGAAAATATTGAGGGTGAAAGTGGTCTCTCAAGAGGTAGTTTTTTTGATGTGGACAAAGAACTGGCGTTTATAGAGCAGAACAAGGATAAAATTGCTGGCATTGGCGAGGCTGGGCTGGATTTCAAAATGATTAAAGATGACCTGCTTGTCAAAAAACAAAAGGAAAACTTTCAGAAAGTTATTGAGCTTGCTGAAAAACTAAAAAAACCGTTGGTCGTCCACAGCAGAAGTGCCGAAAAAGAGTGTGTGGAGATGTTGGAGAGTTCAAAACTAAAAAAAGTTGTATTACACTGTTTTGAGGGCCGTAAATCTGTCATAAAAACTGCTGCTGATGCTGGAATGAATTTTTCAATTCCTGCAATTATTGGTCGACTGCAGCATTTTCAAATGCTCGTCGATATGGCTGGCATTAATCAGTTGTTGACTGAAACTGATGCGCCTTGGCTTTCACCTGTTGTCGGCACTCGTAATGAGCCTGCTAATGTTGCGCTGACAATAAAAAAGATTGCTGAAATCAAAAAAATGACTGCTGAAGAAACTGCAAACAATGTTTTCATGAATTATCAGCGAGTTTTTGAGTGAGCCCGGCCAGATTCGAACTGGCGACCTCCTCGCTGTGAACGAGACGTCCTAACCGCTAGACCACGGGCTCTGAATTGGTGATGAATACTATAT
>JACQMU010000134.1 GCA_016203425.1 Candidatus Woesearchaeota archaeon | reverse complement strand
GGTATGAACCGTATGTTACGGTCTTTTTTTTCCGTGTCTTTTGTGAGGAGTATTAATTGGCCGATTTTGGTTTTAAATTCTTGTTGTAATTCTAATAACGCAGTTATTTCTCTTTCGTTAAGCTCGTCAGTGTATGAGACGTTTATAGCAGTTAATGTTTGGTCATTGTTTTTGACGACAAAGTCTACTTCTCCTTTCTTGGCCCAGTAGTAGAGTTCTTTGTGTCTTCGTTTGAGTTCTATAAAAACGAGATTTTCAGCTAGTTTTCCTTCATCTTTTGAAAACGTAAATGCAGTTGCGTTTCGTAGTCCATTATCAATGCAGTATAGTTTTGAAGCTCTGGTTTTTTGTTCTTTGAATGAGTATGAAAAATGGTCTATTGTGAATAACAAGAATGCTTCTTTGTAGTAAGAGATGAAATCTTTGGCAGTGTCATATGAGATGGAAAGTGCTGTTCTGATGGTGCGTAATGAAATTAAGTGGGTTATGTTACTTATAAGGAAGAGTGCAAGGTCTTTTGCTTTCTGCGCATTGAGAGTGTGTCTGCTGATAATATCTTTATAGAGGATATCGTCGAAGTATTGTTCGAGGAGTTTGGTTTTGTAAAGCTTTTGTTTTAAACAAACTTCAGGAAATCCCCCGAAGAGGAGGTATTCTTGAAAATGTTTGAGAATATTTATTTTTGTTCTTTCGAGGATTACACTCTTTATTATTTTTTCTCGTTCAATATGTGTGTTTTTAAATGAAAGGAATTCTTCGAAGCTTAATGGGTAAACTTCAAAAGTTAGGTTTCTGCCAGTGAGAAGTGTGGCATATTCTTTCTTTAATAAGTACGCACATGAGCCTGAAATGATGAATTTATCGTTTGTTTTGAGGTCATATTTTTTCTTCACCCATGATTCCCAGTTATGTTTTTTGTGAATTTCGTCAAAGAATAAGTATGCTTTTTTATCTGGATTGAGGTTAATGCGGTAACTATTGTAGATTGCATCTAATGTTTGGTTTGTTAACTTTGGGTCGTCAAAGTTGACAAAGAGTATTTGTTTTGGCTCAACGCCTTTGTTTAGTATGCTGTCAATCATTTGGTACATGATTGTACTTTTGCCGGCGCGCCGTATGCCCAGAAGAATGGTTATTTCTTTAAGCTCAATTGAGTTGATAAGGAGTTCATACTTTGTTCTTAGCTGTCCCCTGAGTTGAGAGATGTGTTCTTTGTTTTCCCACCAAGGATTCCATTCTGTTAGTGCGTTTATATCCATTTTGTTTTTGGGAGAAGATGTCTTTGCTTATAAATGTTACGTTTAGATGTAACATTCTTCAGGAGAAAGTTACGTCAGAACGTAACAAAATCAGGACATTTGTTACACTCTGATGTAGCATTTCAGAACCCGTCAAATTCTGTTGGTTTTTGAGTAGAAAAACATTTAAAGATGCTAATGACTGCGAAATTATGAAGTATTACGTTGACACATCTATTTGGATAGACGTTTACGAGGATAGAAAAGGATATAGCGGAGAACCGTTAGGCAGTTATGCTTTGAAATTTCTTGCTGTTCTCAAAGCAAAAGGAGAATGCCTTGTTATTTCTGACATTCTAATAACAGAGCTTGAATGTTTTTATTCAATTGCTGAAATAAAAGGTATGATGAAACCGTTTGAAGAGATAATTGAAAAGGTCATGTCAACAAAGATTCAGCGTGAAGAAACAAAAATAATTGCGCATGAACGAAATATTCCAAAAGGTGACGCATTGCACGCAATTCTTGTGAGGGATAATAAACTTATTCTAATAACCAGGGATAATGATTTCAGAAAGCTAAAAGATGTGGTGCCTGAGTATTACAAACCTGAAGAGCTTATTTGACCATTTTTTCTAGCTTTTCAAATGCTAAATGTCTTGCTTGTTCGTATTCTTTTGTTGTTGTTTTCTTTTTTGACGCGCCTTTCAAATGCGCCAGCTCCAACATGGCTTTCTTGATTTTCCCTTCTTCTAATTTTTCACGTAGTGCTTGACGAATAAACTCTGTTCTGTTTTGGTATCCTTCTTTTTCTACAACAGTGTCAATTTCTTCCAAAAATCTCTCTTCGAGTTTGAGTGTTATCATGTCAGTAGCCATATAGCCAATGTATATGCAACAGATATATAAATGTTTGTTCAGAACCCGTCAAATTCTTTTGGTTTTTGTGGTGTGCCACATTGTGGGCATGGCCCCCCACAGTCTGTGCTTGTTTCTCCTTGGTTGTGTAGTCCGTCAGTGCATGTTCCTGGTTGTGTTGGCAGGTTTGTGTATGGGTTTGTTGCTTTGCCTTCGTAGTGTGTTATTGGCTGGCAGAATTCGCTGACGCTTCGTCCGCTAAATGTTTCTATGCTTGGGCTCCAGACAAGGCATACTTGTGTGTAGTCTTTTTTGCTTTGTTTGTAGAATGCTTGGCTTCCTATTTTGCCGTCTGTGCCTCCTGCTATTAGTTCTTTGCTTGGCTGGAATGCGGCATATGTTGTGTCTTTGGTGTGGAATCTGAGGTTGTACTGCATTGGTTTGTTGTTTGGGTTTGTTATTGTGTATGTGAGTTTGTAAATGTATTGTGTTCCTTCTTGCGGCACTTCTATTGGGAGTGAGCGTTCTGCTTCTAAGTGTACAACTCCTTTTGCTCCTCCTGGTGTTCTTGCTATTAATGAATTTCCTGCTGGTGTTGCGTCTATGTATTGGTCGCATACTTTTGATATCCAGCATTGCTTTCCTCCTAATATTATTGTGTCGCAAAATGCTTGGTTAACTGTGTTTCTCCATTCCTGCCAGTTGTCGCCTGTCAAGAACAATGAGCCAAATCGTGCAATGCCAGAGTACTGGTCATATGCATTCATTAGTCCGCGCATGATTGTGATGCCATTTTTTAGAAGGTTTTCTGCTTCGAATTGTTTTGCTCTTAGGGCTGCTACAACTTCCGCATATTCTGTTTGTTTTTTTTGTAGTTCAGCTTGTTTTTTTTGTAAGTCTTCATCGTCTCTTGCATCTCGTGCCGTTCCTTTTTTAGTGAGGAATTCAATTTCTTCTTTTAACTTATTTATGTTTGTGTTAAGTTCATTTGTTTTTTTGCTGAGCTCTTCAACTTTTGCCATTTTTATTACGGGAGATGTTGTTGCAGTGGTTGTTGCTGTTGGAGCGGGTGTTGTCGACTGTGTAGTGATGGTTATTTGATTGTTGTTGTAAGTTCCTATTTTTTGTCCTTGAGCGTCGTAAACGTCGGCCACATCTTTTTTTATAAAGTATTTTTTATCGTCTAGTCCAGTAACTTGTTCATATTCGGTTGGCATGTTTTTTGGAAGTTCCTCTATTGTGGCAGGATTGTTTGTTGTTATGCCTAAATTTTCAGTGCCAATTTGTATGCGATTTTTATTAATAACCCCTATTTGTGCTCCTTTCTCGTCATATACTTTGTTGTCTGGTGTTATGAAAACTATGTTATTGTTTGTTGTTTCGACTTTTCGATACTCGGATAATAAGTTCTCAGGAAGGTCGCTTATTTCAGCGTTACTTCTTGTATTTATGCTGGTTGTTGTTGTTGTTGTTGT
>JACQMU010000144.1 GCA_016203425.1 Candidatus Woesearchaeota archaeon | reverse complement strand
TGTTGGCTTGATTTCTTTTGGTTTTTCAATCTCGACTGGTTTTGGTTTTTCATTTTCAAAGCTGCCAATCTTTTTTGTTTCTTCTTTTACTTTTAGTTCAACTGTTGACATTTCTTCTTCAGACAATGGTCGTGGTTTCCACACTAATGGTAAATTATCACCTTCTTTGCGGGGCACAATATTGAGTGTTACGTGGCTGCTGGTTTGTCCTGCAGCAATTCCGTTTTGTACAATGATGTTTGTTCCTTCTGCTCCGAGTGATTCAAAGCATGTTATTGATAGCTTATTTGCAGTGGCGAATAATTCTGAAACAATGAAGTCTGGCACTTGTTCAAGTATTGGTGTGTGTTGTTTTGGTGCAATGATTATGTGTCCGATGGTTGCAGGTTCTGTTGACAGGAATGCAGCTGCTTTATCGTTCTCGTATAACAGATGTTTTCTGTCAGCTATTTGTTTGCAAACACCGCATTCTTTGCTCATGTGCCTAATATCCTCGCTATTTCGTCAAGGTCTGTTTCTTTCGTCAGCTTTTTTTGTTCTTTTGAAGTTTCTTTTTTTGTTTCTTGTTTTTCTTCTTTTTTGCTTTCGTTTGTTTCTTCAACTGCTTTGCCAAGCAGATTTTTTATGCTGGGAATTAATGCTTTCTTTATTTCACTTAGTTTGTCGTCGTTTATCTTTCGTTGTGGCAGTGTTATTCCAATGCCGTCATTTTCCATTCTTGGAATGACGTGCATCATGAAGTGTTGTGCTCTTTGTCCTGCAGCAACTCCGTTTGCAACAAAGATTGTGGTTCCTTGTGCTTTGAACGCGCGTAGCAGTGCTGCAGAAAGTGCTTTGCTTGTCATGCCTAAATGCCCGATGATGTCGTCTGGGATTTGCGGCATAATTGCGTAATGTTCTTTTGGCATCAAAAGTATGTGCCCCGGATTTGCTGGATTTATATCAAGGATTGCAGTTATTTTGTCGTCTTCAAAAACTTTTTTGGATGCAACGCGTCCAGCAACAATGTGGCAGAAAATGCATTGTTTTTTTATTTCGTCAAGATTCGTGTCGTCAGCCATGCGTTCAAGTTAAAGAATGAATTATAAAAAGTTATCTGTGTGGCAACAAGATTTAAATACTGTTTGTGCAGATTATTTTTTTATGAATCTTGCAGAGCGAATAAAGAGTTTGCCGTCCTCACCTACGCTTGCTATGTCTGCGAAAGTGAAACAGTTGCGTGCGCAGAAGATTGCTGTTGTGGATTTTGGTTTGGGTGAGCCTGACTTTTCAACGCCAGATTGCGCATCTAAAGCTGGCATTGAAGCTATCACAGCTGGTTTTACGCGGTACACGCCGTCTGGCGGGATTAAGGAATTGCGTGAGGCGATTGCTGAAAAATTTAGGAAAGATGCATGTCTTGCTTATGATGTTTCAGAGATTGTTGTTGGTTGTGGCGCTAAGCATGTTCTTTATAGTGTTTTTATGGCGTTGTGTAATCCGAATGATGAGGTTATTGTTCCGTCTCCTTATTGGGTTAGTTATCCTGACCAAATTCAGCTTGCGGGTGCTGTTCCGGTTTTTTTGCCGCGCTGTCGTGATGATAACTATCAGTTTTCTGCAGAACAGCTTGATAAAGTAACGTCAGAAAGAACTGTTGGCATTGTGTTGAACACGCCATGCAATCCAACTGGCGCAGTGTACAACGAAAAAACATTAGAGGCAGTTGCTGCGTGGGCTGTAAAACATGATGTTTTTGTTGTGTTTGACGAGATTTATGAAAAGTTTGTTTACGGGGCAAAGCACACAAACATTGCAACACTTGACAGCATGCGTGACAGGACAATTGTTGTTAACGGTGTTTCTAAAACATATGCAATGACTGGCTGGAGGATTGGTTACGCAGCTGGCCAAAAGCACGTCATTTCTGCTGTTGAAAACTTGATGAGCCAGACAACTTCTAATCCTAATTCTATTGCTCAAAAAGCCAGTATTGAAGCCTTAAAAAAAGGTGATGAAAGTGTGCGAAATATGGTTGAAGTTTTTTCATCTCGCAGAGGAGTTGTGTTGGCAGAGCTTCAGGAATTGTCGGGTTTTAAATGCAGTCATCCACTCGGCGCGTTTTATTTTTTTCCTGATGTGTCGCACTATTATGGTGGTGAAATTCGTGGAAGGAAAATAAATAATTCTGTTGATTTTGCAAATCTGCTGCTTGATGAGGCCAAAGTTGCCGTGCTTCCAGGCTGTGTTTTTGGTGATGATAATGCTATTCGTCTGTCTTATGTTACGTCTGTTGACAACATTAAAAAAGGGTTTAAGCAGATAAAAGAAGTTCTTGGGTGACGAAAATATTATAAACCAGTAAATTAGAATGTTGTTAAAAAGAGGTTATGATGGCAGATTTAGGTAAGCAGGCAGTTTCTCCGTTGATAGCTACTGTTCTTCTTGTGGCTTTTTCTGTTGCTCTTGGCGCTGTTGTGATGAGCTGGGGTGAGGAGTATGTTGCTGAAAAAGCAGAGTTTGTGCAGGGTGTTCGTGAGGCGCTTTCAAGTTGTGATGCTGTTTCTTTTGCAGTCATTAAGATAAATAATGTTCCTCAGGCTTGTGTTAGGAATAATGTTGTTGAACTTTCGCTCGACAACGGTGCTGTTCAGGAAGTGTTTGATTTTCATGCGCGTTTTGTTACTGATAATGGTGCTTTTGTTGATGAGTCAGCTTTGAATGCTCCGTTGAAGCGTTTGTTTGCAGTCAAGCTTGCGTTGCCGTTTCCAGCTGCAGGTCAATTGCGTCAGTTGAAGCTTATTCCTAAAATAAAGGTTGGCAATGACATTTTGTTCTGTAAGGATCAAGCTTTGGTGTTGGAGAATTTCAGGAAGTGTTGAGTCTCGACGAGACTATTTTTTTCTTCCGGCTGTGGCGTAAACTTTCCGGATAAACTGCTTTTTGGCGTAAACTTTCCGGTTCGTGCGTAAACTTTTCGGTTGTGGCGTAAACTTTCCGGATAAACTGCCGCAACGCATATTAAAAACAAAATAATAAAAGAAAAATGTGCCGGCGTTGGCTAATCAGGTA
>JACQMU010000133.1 GCA_016203425.1 Candidatus Woesearchaeota archaeon | reverse complement strand
GAATAATATTTTCTGTCTTTTAGAATTATCACTGGAACTATTAGTGTGTTGTCATTTTTATTCTCATCTTCAGGATATTCTGCTGAAACATAAATGTTTGTTGGGAATTTGTTTCTGTCTGCAGGAAGTTCAAAATATTGGACGTTTTGTTTCCAGTAAATGCCTCCTTGGGGGAGTGTTGCTGGCATGTTAGTGGTGAGTGTTTTTGTTTCTGTTTTGTCGCCGTACTGAATTTTGACCGGCACTGTTGGTGGTACTCTGCCAGTCGCAGTAAATTGTACAGAAAGGTCTATTGTGTTTTTTCCTTTTTGTTTTGCGTTTGCGTCATTGAAGCTTGCAGTTGATACTGTTTCTAAATTTATGTCTTTTGGTGTTTCTTTTACCCAGAAATCTGTTTCAAATACGTTGTTATTCTCGTTTGTTTCGTAAACGTGGTTGTCTGGGTCAAGAACTACTTTTAGATGATACTTGCCAGGTGTTAATTGGCCTAATGTTTGGTATGCATTCGGTGATGGCCGGCTTGCGCCGCCAACAGACTTTATTGGCGGTTTTTTTCCATCTATAAATATTTCAAATGTAAATAATGGGGAATCTTTTGCTGGGTACACCCTTAATATTGTTTCGTAACGTTCGTCAACAATTTTGCCAACAGGTCCAAATTGTAAATCCTCATAATCTTTTGTTGTCGATGAGTACTGGGCAAATGCTATTTTTTCTGCACGAATGTCTCCTTGTGCTTGTGGTGGTGCAGTTGAGCCTTTTGTGTCTGTGATGAGGAGTTCTGCATTTATTTCATTATTTGTCTTGCTTATTTCTTGGTCTGTTGTTGTTGCAATAATCTTTAGTTGGTGTTTTCCAGGCCAGAGCTTTTTTATGCCTGAGCCGAATGAATAAGTGTATGCATTGTAAGTTCCTGAAGTCCCATATGATACTGGTGGGTTAAGTCCTATTTCATCATAGGTTTTTTTGTCCACTTCTTCTCCATCAATTGTTGTTGTAATAATGACGTTGCGTGCTGGTTTTGTTCCTTTGTTGTTAACAAGTATCATGCCAAAGAATGCTTTACTCGTGTATTCTTCTGTCTTGAGCTCATTTGGTTTTAAGAATTTCCCATCTTGTTCTAACCAGTCTTGTCTGGGCAGTTCTAAAACAATATCTGGCAGTTGTGGTTTTGGTTGTTCAACTGCAGGTGGTGTTGGTTGTGGTGCTGCCGGTTGTTGTGGTTGTGTTGGCGGTGCTATTGTTATTGAAACTCTTGGAGCGTCATTGCTTGGGTTGGTGTCGCCCTTGAGGTCGAGAAAGAACGCGAGGTCGTGTTTGCCTGGCGCAAGTCCTTTTATGTCAAAGCTTACGTCTCTTGAAGCGCCGTAAATTGTTTGTCGTTGTGCAGCTGTGTTGTCTACGCTTAATCCAACGTCTGCTTTTTGTATTGTTGCTCTGCCTTCATTTGAAGCGTACACCGTCGCCACTAAATTACGTGTTGGATCAACTGCGTTTGTATCAACTGTAATTGGGAGCACTGAACGCCTGTCATCAATGTACACAAACCTGATGTTTTTGAGCGCGCCGTCAACAAGTATTGTGAATGGAACTTTCACCACATCATTTGCAGGATTAATATCATCTTTTGCAGTAAAACGTATTGTTAATTCGTGTTTGCCGCCTTCAAGTCCTGCTGGTAAAAAGAAGCCGTATCCTGATGCACCGCCTGCTGGCAGTGTTTGTATTATTTTTTTGTCTTCGGTGCCGCCATCAACACTGACAGATATTTCAACATTTTTTGCTTCCACAGTACCAGAATTTTTTGCCATGACTGATGGTGATATTCTTGTTCTTGGTTCGAGTTTGTCTTTGTCAACCCACATGCTCATCGCGTCTTCGTAATAGAATAACACGTCTTTTAGTCCTACATCAATGCCTTGTTGCGGTCCTTGCCCGATGCCGCCTCCGCTGATTGGCCCTTCTCCTGTTTGTGGCTGTGATTCAAATGCAGTGCTTACTGTTCCTGCTCTTTCTGTTCTTGTTGGTTGTGTTGATAATGCTGGTGCAACGCGTTGTGTTTGAAGTATTGTGTCTGCTGCTGATGGTGGCAGTTGTTCTTTTGGGCAGTTTGTTAGTGCGAGTGTTACTATCTTTTGTGCACCAAACTGTGTTAGTGGCAGGACTGCTACATTTATCATCGTTTGATAATCTTCGGCTTTTGGTTGAGTTTGAATAAATTTTTGTTGTATATCTGCAGGAGTTGATAAGACAAATGATATCAGTTTGGCTACTTGTTGCGATAACATCTTGTTCACATTTGGTGATAAAGCATTAAATGCAGAATTTTTTAGTTCTTGAATTGTTGTTTCTTTGTTGTCTGCCTGCCGTAATTTTTGGCACATTTTTTGTTGTTCGCTTTGCACATAAGTGAATACATTTTGTTCAATGCCATTCATAGTCTCGTGCACAATATACCAGTATTGTGATTGAAACTGTGCAGGCACTTTTTGTTGTGCTGACAAAAGTTCTGTTTTTGTCGCCGTATCAAGTTGAAAGAGTAATTGTTCAACATTAACTTGCAGGATTTGTTGTGTTAGAGCAGATTGCGATGGGGTTTGTTGCATTGGTTGAGGTATTTGTTCTATTAACTGGCAGTTACTCAATATAGCTGTTAATACTTTTTGTGCAACATATTCTGTTAGCGGGAAAGTTATTGCATTTGTCATTGCATTATAATCATCGGCTGTTGGCAATATTAATTTTTGCGGGCCTTCTGCAGGTGTTAGTTTTAAGTACATCTCAAATAGTTTAGCAGATGATTGTAGTACCAGTTTTTGTACAACAGGAGATACTGCATTAAATGAGTCTCTCTTTAGTTCTTGAATTGCTGTTTCTTTGTTGTCTGCCTGCTGTAATTTCTGGCACATTTTTTGTTGCTGGTCTTTTATAAAATCAGGTATGGCTATATCTATGTTTTTCATTGACTCTTGCAGTACGTAAAAGAACTGCACTCTAAACTGTACAGGAACTTTCTGTTGCACTGACAAAAGCTTTGTTTTTGTAGTTTCATCAAGATACGACACTAATGGCGCAATATCAAATTGAGAAGTTTTTTGTATTGGTGGTTGTGCTGGTGTTTGTTCTGCTGGTTGTTGTATGCACGCGCCATTTTTACAACCGTTATCACATTTTTTGGATACAAAAGCTGCATAAATTGGTTCTTCATTTTTATCCATGCGTTTGTCGCAATAATATTCAATTAAACATGGCCCTTCTGTTTTGATTCCTGAACCAACAGAGCCTTGGCATATTGTTGTGCAACTGTCTTGTTCGTCATAAACATTTTCTTGTTTTGGTTCCCACCATGCTCTCACACCTCTTGTTGTTCCTTTTTGTTCAAAGTTTTTTCCGCCGTCTGAATCATTGCATTTTAATGGTTCTTGTGTAAGTATTGATGAAACTGCTCTTTGTGCTTGCCGTGTTTCTGGCAGTCTGTCTGCTGCTGAAGGTGGTTGTGCTTCTTTTGGGCATTGCTTTAGTGATATTGTTAGTATTTGTTGTGCTCCGTATGTTGTGAGTGGTTTTATTGCTGCGTTTGCTATTGTTTGTGCTTGTGAAATTTTTTGTTGTGCTTCTGGGTCGTTTTGTTGTATGATAATGTTTTGTTTTAGCACTATTGTAATTATTTGTTGAACTGCTGACTGCATGCTTCGTTCGAGTTGTGGCATTAATTGAGTGACTAATGACTCTGTGCTTGTTGCTTGTGGCACTAATTTACAGATTGTTGGAGTTATTTTTTGTGCCCATTGTTGTGCATTCTGGTCTATTTTTTGTTGTGCCTGTTGCAGTGCTGTTACAAAAAGTGGTTGTGCTGTTGGTGGCAATGTTTGTTGTGCTTGTTGCATTTCTTTTTGTGTTTTTTGTTGTGCTTGTTGAATTACTTGTTCTACGTTGATAATGTTGCCTGTTATGTATACTGGTCCGAGAAATCCTATACTTAACAATAAGATAACGCCTAACACGCTTGCTCCGAATGGCGTGAGTTTCATACGCCCACCTCTGGTGGCAGAACCACTGTGAGTGTTGTTGACTGTGTTGAATACGTTGCTTTCGGTCTTGATGTTTCTTCTTTGAGTTTTGCTGTTGGTTGTTGTGTTGGTGATTGGCTTGTTGGTGTTGGGCTAACTGCCTGTATTGGTGGCTGTGGTGTTGGTCTTGGTTTTGGAGCTTGTCCGATTGCTTGTTGTAATTCTTTCTTTATTTTTTTTCTAAGGCTTTTTAATGATGCATCTCCTGTAATCTGGTCATCTTCAGAAACTGCGTCAAGAATGACTGCACCGACGAATAACAGCGTAACAAACAAAAGGAAATAAAGTGTTTGCTTGTTGTATCCTTTCACTTAATATTTCAATAAATGGTGTTTAATAAACGTTTATAACTCCTGAAGAGTAGTATTAGTAAAAGCCAAAAGTAATAGGACAAATAGTTGCTTTTACTAAATAGTGCAAGATTAAATAATGTCCAGAAACTTATGTCCTGCACTATATGAACAAAACATTTTAAAGCAGGAAACAATAAAATAAGCTATTTGCCCCTGCAGTCCAGCTTTTTGTAAAAAACCTGGGAAAAGTAAGGTCCATCAAGCCAAGCTTGACGGCCCGAGTAAAACAACAAATGCCCCTGTAGTCTAGTCCGGTCAAGGACACTGCCCTCTCACGGCGGTGACACGGGTTCAAATCCCGTCGGGGGCGTCAGCAACAGAAGTCAAATTCAGATTCGTTTCAACACACCTTTTTCAAGACTATACGGCGTGTCTCCGAGTGTGCGTGCATCTTGTGGATCGTGAGTAACTATGATTACTGGGATGTGCAACTTTTTGATAAGAGCGCGCAGCTGCTTTCGGACGAGTTGTTTTGTTTCAGGATCAATCGCAGAAAGAGGTTCATCAAGGAGTAACAGTTTAGGTTGTACAGCTAATGCTCTCGCGAGCGCTACACGTTGTTGTTCCCCACCAGAT
>JACQMU010000132.1 GCA_016203425.1 Candidatus Woesearchaeota archaeon | reverse complement strand
TGAAGTGGACCCGCCGTGATTTGAACACGGGACCGCTCGATTATCAGTCGAGTGCTCGACCAGGCTAAGCTACGGGTCCGTTTTTTTGATTTATGTGTTTCTATTTTTATATGTTACTTACTATTTAAAGCTCCGCAGGATAAGCAATTTTTCCCAGGTTTTTTGTGACGTGAGGAGCAAAAAAGCTGAGGCCTAAGCTACGGGTCCGTTTTTGAAATTGATGTCTCAGAACATGATAGTGCTTAAAAAGGTTTTCTAAATCAGAATGTTTTCACCCACAGTGTATTAATGCCGCTTTTTCGTCTTCTGTCCAGTATTTTTGTGACTTGTACGAATCCTGCTTTGTATTGGTTTCTTTTTGATGGCTGGTTCCAGAAATCAACGTCTGTTACCATGCCTTTGAATCCTTGATGTTTTGCTTCGCTGTCTGCTGCTAATCTTAGTGCAAGTCCAATGCCTTGTCCTCGTTGTGTTTCGAGAACACCTGTGCCGAGACTGCAGGCGTATGCTCTGATATCAACTTGTTTTCCGTTAATTTCTACGTCTAATGCAAGATTTTTTTTGGTTGCATATTGTAAATATGGTCCGAATATTGAATAGCCGACAATGTTTTCTCCGTCTAAAGCAATCAAGACAGTAACACCTTCTTTGAAGAGTTTTGCAGTCAATTCTGCACGAACTTCTTGAAAGCTTTTGTTGCCGTAGAATGCTGCATGTCCTGTGTTTTGCATGACGGTATAGATGCCTTCAAGATCTTTGTAGGTTGCTTTTCGTATTGATATTTCTGCCATAGTTACGAACAATACTGCACTCTTTAAAATGTTTTTCTGACGTTCGTCAAAAACTCCTGCACTTCTTTTTGTTGATAATCAGCAAATGTTTTCTCAACACTAACCCACCCTTGTTTTGTATATACTAAAATTAATTGTGCATAAATTCCGTCATTAAGATAAACTCTGTAAGGATGTTCTTTTGCGCTTGCGAGAACCAATTGGTGTTCAGTCACATAACCCGGGTCAATGTTTACTGTTCGTTTTCCTTCTCTGCTAAATCGTTGTTCAATGGTGTTAGTGAATTGCTTTATTGAAGGGAGTGATTCGCGTTGGATTGTTTGCATGAATGCAATGTACGTTTTTTTGAGTGAAGCCCCCATTTCTTCTTCATAGTACTTGGTGAAAGCAAATGGGATGGTTGGTCCGTTGAGCTGTATTGGTCCAAACTTTTGGATGAGAGTATACGTAGTTCTAGCAAATATATGGTCGTCTGCATACATAATGCCCATGACAAGTTTTGCTGGTGGTGCTGGTTGTTCGCGTGCCATGTGGTACTGAAATAACTAAATGCTTTTAAATGACTTGGTGCAAATTAAGAGGCATGGGGCTTATTAATCGATTGTTGGTAAAAATATTTGAACCGAATGTCGCCAGTCGGCTAGAAGAACTGTTGAACAATGCACGCGAAGCAAGCAAAACTGGCAATGTTGACTATGTTGAATCACGATTGTTGGTAGCACAGAATTATGCTAAACTGTATGAATTGCTGTTGTCAGAGCGAGAAGTAAAATATATCCAAGAAATCGCGCACATAATTGATTTAGCAAATACTATCAGTTATGCAAAGAAGTACGCCGATAAAGGTTCTGTCCCTGTAACAATCACTGCAGTAGAGCATGTGAAGAAACTACTGTTAAAAAGAGGAGAGGGGATTAATACTATTTGGGCAGCTGAGGTTATAGATCTTGCATATCGAAATGGTATTGATAAATATTTTGAAGCTGCAGAGCAGTATATGAAAAAAGGTTGGTGTGGTGACACGTGGGAGCGTATATACCGCGCACGTATTTGCGCACAAAAAGTTGGGGTGGATATTAAAGAACGTGAACGTGAATTTTTCAATAAGTATCCGGATGCGACACATCCTGACATGATTCCATTTGCCCTTCAAGAAATGAAAAATGATGTTGAAAAAGCAATGACTGATGGGTTAAGGATTTTGCCCGACTTGTCTTTTGATGTTTTCTGCGACTGATTTTCCAACAATTAGTGCTAACTGTTCGACGCTTTCTTTGCGTACGTCTCCTAAATCTTTTATTTTGTTGTGGAACAATTTTCGCGCGCGCACTCTTCCTATGCCTTCAAGTTTTAATAATGCCAGCAATTCTTCTTTTGCGCCGTATTGTAGTCTTATTCTTGTTTTAACAATTTCTTTCAAAATTGGTTGTTGGTGTAATAATGTTGCGAGTTCGGATAACGCATACATCAGCCAGTCTGCTGTTTTTAGTTTGACGTGCATCTCGCCAGGCCTGACATCGTAAGTTTGCAGTAAATATTCTTCGTCTTTTTCTTCTATCCAATCGCAGAGCATTACTGCTGTCTTAAATGAATTCAAATAGTCTTCGTATTCTGGCTCAAACATGCTTGGTTCTTTGTACAGCAATGCGCCTGTTTCTGCAACCATTTTTTGTGTTATTTCATCATACTCTTTTTGTTTGACGCGTAATGGTGGCCGCATTTCCAGTGTGTTCGTAACTAACTGTATCCAAGTAATTGGTTTGAGTGTTGTAACATTTGTTTGTTTGAGTGCTTCAATAAACGTGTGTGCAGTAAAAGGATCGACGTATAATTGCGCTACTCTTTTTCCAATGAGTGTTGCAGCATATTTTTCATCAATTTTGTGCAGGAATTCCCATTTGATTAGTGTTTCTAAAACTATTGCAATTATCACGTTGAGTTTGTTAACTTCTTTGAACTGGTGTGCCCAGAATGTTGTGTGGAAGAATTCTTTAATCTCGTCTGCTGTTTGTATTATTTCAGATGATATTAAAGAAAGGACATATGTTCTTAATACTGGCTCTACTGCTAATTTTGAATAAATCTCTTCGGGTTCTCCGTTGACGTATTTATCTGTTATTGCTGTTGCTTCGCTTTCAGTGCTTGCTATGGCAATTGCTTCTCCGTAGGTGTCAAATTTTGGTCTGCCTGCTCTGCCTGCCATTTGTAAATACTCAAGTACTGGGATGTAACTCATTCCTTTGTATTCTGCGTATCTTTTAACATCGCGTATTATCGCCCTGAATGCGGGTAAATCAAGACCTGCTGCAAGGGTTGGCGTGCAACAAATAATTTTAATAACGCCTTTTCTGAATGCTTCTTCAATAATATCTTTTTGTTGTGGATGGAGTCCTGCGTGGTGAAATACTGCTCCTTTTTTGCAGCATGCTGCCAGTCGTGAACATTGTTGTGTTGGTTTTGGCAGTGTGTGTAATATTTTGTCTGCAAGGTCTGTCCACGCAGCGTCTGATTTCTTGAGTGTTCTTGATATGTCTTCTGCGCATTTTTCTGCTGATCTTTTGGAATTCACAAAAACTAATGCTTGTTTATTTTTGTCGAGTGTGTCTTTAACTAAATCAATTACTGGTTCATCGCTTTTGTATTGCAGATTTATTGTTCGCATGCAACGGTGTTCCTGCTCATTGTTGTTAAGTATGTGGTTAGTTTTTGTTTTATTTGTTGTTTTAGCTCGTCATCAAATTGTAATTGTGAAACTTCTTCATCAGCATTTATTTCCTGCATTTTTGTTAGCGTGCCTTTAAATGTTCGTCTTGCTGCAGCTGCTTGTTGCTCTATTTGTTGTGCTTCTGGGCTGTTGAACTTTTTTATGGCTTGGAATTTTGATATTGTGTTTGCGCCTGCTTTTAATAATAGCTCAATTCTTTCTGTTCTGTCTTCCCAAATGCCGCATTGTATGTTTATTGTTGGGAATTCGCACCTGATGCGTGCAATCCATTCTGCTTGGTATTCTGCGGTTGGTGGTGGGGTGTTTTCAAACATTGTCCCTTTATGCGGTATTAATCCATAGACATGTATTTTGTTGATAGAATATTTTTGCACAAATTGTTTCAGCAATTCAAAATCGTCAAGTGTTTCCCCCATGCCGACAATAAATGACATTGCATTCTTAAGTCCTAATGCTGTTGTGTGTTCAAACATTTTTTCGTATGGCTCTTTTGGTTTTGATGGGCAAACTTTTTTGTGTAGTTCTGGGTTTATTGTTTCTATTGAGCCCACTATTCCTTTTATGTGTGGTGTGTATTCTTTTAATTTTTCCAGGGGTATTGGCCCTATGTTTAGCCATATTTTTTGTCCGTAAACTGCAAAAATTTTGTGTAACAATTCTTTTAGCTGTGTGTGCGTTAACGCGTTTATTCCCCCAGATAAGAATCCTATGTCCCACCCTAATTTTTTGCAGAGAATGACTTCTGCAAGTATTGATGCTGTTGACCTTGTTGCTGTTGGTGTTGTTTCTTTTTTCGTGTGTGCGCTCATGTAGCAGAAACCGCAGTCTTTGATGCTGCAGTCCCAGCTGTAAAATATTGCGCGTTCAAAGCATGTTGTTGGTTGAAAATGTTTTTGATATGTTTGTTGCGCGTTAAGCAAAAGCTGGTTGAAATCATTCATGAATAAATTTAACTGTCGGTTTATTTAAAGTTGTGTTGGTTTTGAGCTTGTAAAGTCTAAAATGTTTTATTAAGCCTATTGAAAATCTGTGTTCTTCTGGAAATGGGCTTTTTCCTTTGAATTCCCATGAATAAAAGTCTGGGTGGCCGCTCAATGGAGAATAGTTTGTTGGAAACAATGATGTGTAATTAAATTCTTTCACTAAATCATACTTGCTCGTCGGATCCACTGATGCATTAAAATATACTGCGTAGTCTGATCTTCCTGTTGGGCTTACATTCATTTGGCTGAAGTAATAAATTGCCCATGATTCTGAGCCGCCATAAGTTAATGTTGCTCCTTTTGGCAAGTTTTTGTTAAAATAATCCAGAATTAACTCTTGCGGGTCTGCATAGTTTTCTTGAAGTTCGTAGAAGACATACTCAAAGAGCGGACTTTTGAATGTGCACGGTGAATCTTGATTATTGTTTTGCAAACAAAACGGCAGTATGTTTAGGAAATTAGTGAATAAAATAATGAGTGTTATAAATATTCCCAGCCATTTTTTCTCCTGATAAATCGCATAAATTGTGTAAGAAAGCAAAAAAAGAATTGAGTACCCTGCAGGTAGGTAAAGATAGTAAAATTCCCCTCTGAAGCTGGCAATAAATATTGTTGTTATT
>JACQMU010000131.1 GCA_016203425.1 Candidatus Woesearchaeota archaeon | reverse complement strand
ATATAAACTTTTCGTTTTTTCGGCTTTTTGTCGTCTATAATATTATTAAAAGACAGCCTTGTGTAGAAATGAGTAACATTTATATACTGTTATATCTATCGACGTATCAGATGGTTATCCTGTACGACAGATTTAATCTTCCTAAAGACATCTTTGAAGTAATTTTCTCTACAGGCCAGCAGAAGATTGTTGCTAAAGAATTAATAAAATACTTGATTCTTAACAAGAGTGAAGTCACAAAAACAGAAATGTCTGTCTTTGCCACGCGGCTTCACGACGGACAATACGAATGCGTTCTCGAAGAAGCCCCTTATAAGGGCAAGAAAGTGAAGCTCAGTTATAACAAGCGCCAGTTCTACGACAGAATTCTAACACCCATGAAGTCAATGGGGCTTATTGATTATGATTTGTACAAGAAAACATACAAAATCTCGACAAAATTCTCAAATGATATGCTTGAGGTTGGCTTGATGTGGAAAAACGAGCTGAAAAAACTCGGCGCGCAATTGGGTTAAATTAGGAACACGCAATATTGTTCATTAGTAGTGGATGATATTGTTCATTGGTAATGGAAACCTTTTTGAAATGGCTTGCAGAGGAATAAAGATTAGCCGTACAACGACCTTATTCTATGATATCTTTCTTGAGTGTGTAGTGGCGCGCAGCAGCATGTTGGAATGTTGCCGATGACCATTGCATATTGTTTGTATGGCGCAAAGTCCTCTTCTGGTGCTGGGCAGCCTCCGTTTGGTGTCAAACAATTAACCCAGTTTGGAGTATTTTCAGTGGCGCACGAGCGTTCAGCAACAACATTTGCTGTCGTACTTTCGCTGGTAGAAAGCGTTAGCCCAACAACTCCAGTAAGTGCGACAAATGCTAAGAGAACAAACGGCAAATATTGATTCATAATGTCACCTCTTAATTAGAAAAAGAGAGGGTGTTATTTAATACTTTTTATTGCTTGGACTGGGTTCAATACCCCTCAGCTTGCTGTGGTTGGGATTTTTCATTTGACGCCTAATGATTCTTTTGTTGCATTCTTTTTGTGCAACCCAGCTTCATATTTTTTCATGTCAAAATCATATGAAATAACGCTTTCGAGGAATTGTTCAACTGTGGGTTTTGGGCTTCTTGGTTTGTTTCTTGCAGCAGTCTCGAGATTTGTTATTGTGTCATTTATGTCTGCTTCGTGTTTTTCAACATAGTCTATTACTGCTGCTATTCCTGCATACGCGCTTCTTAAGTTTGCTCCGCGCGGTCGTTCATTTAGCGGGAAGCACGCATTTCTGAGTATTTCTAACATGCGTAATGCGTGGTTAACCTCAACATGTTTTGATTCACTCAAGTCATTTTCAAGGCGTTTTGCATAATAAACCCGTAATGTATGGTCAACAGCATTGTCATATCCATTTCGTGGATCCCGGTTGTTGTCAGGAAAGATTTCTTCAAGACCTGAAGATATTTTGTGAGAGTCTTTGACGAGTTTTTCGCGTTTTTGTGAATATCTTTGCTTGATTTCAGTTAGTTTTTCTTCTGATTCTGCACGAATTCTTTTTATCTCTTCAAGCTCAGCATCGTAATGTCTTTCGATCTCGCTGCGTTTTTTTTCTTCATATGTTATTAGTCTGGCACGAACTTTTGAAACTTCTTCTGCAATAATTCTTTCCGCGCGCGCTTTCTGTTCTTTAGTGATCGCCTGCACAAACTCTTCTTCAGTTATTTGTTTGGCTGCAGTTTCAAGTGCTTTTGCAATGCGCTCGTAAAACTTGTTAAGTGATTTTCTTCCGTTTTGTCCAAGTTGTTGGAGTTTTTCGTTTGTTTCATTGCAAATTCTTGCATACTTTCTTTCAAAATAATCTTGTGGCAGTGAATGCATGCCTGTTGTGTTGGCAACTGCAGAAACAAGCGCTGTTTCTTCGCTTGCAGAATAATGGTGTGTGAGCGCAAATGATTCAATTGTTCGCATTAATTCATTTGTTTTTTCTTGCGTTAGTTTGTCGTCGTTTTCAGGAATTATGTATTCGAACTTTGCAATATCCTCGCGTCCTCTGAGAAGCAGTTGTGCATCGCGTGTTATTTTTTTCTTTAGCCAGCCTGTTGTTTGCGTATTTATAGTGAGAATTACATCACTGTGCTTGTCAACGTCGGTTTTGAACAGTGGAATTATTTCTGGTTTTTTATTGTACGCAGGTTTTGTGTTCGTCTTCTGAGGAGCAGCAAAATTCTGGTAGGTTTTTAATTCGTGTTCAACTGCCCCAAAAGCTTGTTCAATATCTTGCAGGGCTTCTTTTGCTTCTCGAAAAGGGTCGTCATTTTGGTTAATCTTCAGTCGCGCAGCTTTTGTAATGTCCTGCACTAATTGTTCTATGTTGAGAACTTTCAGCTTGTCGTCACTCATGTGCTTTTTGAACGAAAGCAATATTTAAATGTGTAGTTTCGAAAAACAACAAATATTTAAACAGAATAATATTGGTGATGATAATGGCAGATAAACACAGGCAACCTTGTAAAGTCATTCAGCAGATTATAGAACTTAAAAAAGACCCTGAATTCATGAAGCAACTACGACAGTTCATAGATGCAACCACTTAAAAAACTTTTTTCTCAAATCCCCCGCGTTATGTTTGATACAAATATCTATAGTTATGAAATGCTGAAAAGAGCGTTTGTTCAATCAAAAACTTTTTAAACAAACCAATATTTCAAGCATCATTATGAAACAGAATTATCATCCTAATGATTTTGAAGAGCCGACCAGTTATCAGCATTATGTTGACACGCTGGGAAAAGCAGAGTTTGAAATTATTGCAACGCACATTATTCGCGTGAGCCAAATAGAAGGCAAATGGACTCCTGTTAATTCTTTTCCAGAAACATTGTTTAGCAATAATACAGAACTAAATCACAGATTAAAACAAATGGTAAAGTGCGGACATCTTGATAAAACAGATGATGGCTTTACGCTGCCGCAAGAAACATTGGAAATGATTGCAAAGAAGTATTCTATACGAAAGTAGGTTCTAAACTAATCAAGTTTCGCCCATAACTCCTTTGTTTGATGCTGTAGTTCAACTGATGTGTACTTTCCACGCAAATGTTTCAACACGCCTCTGATGCCTTTCATCGGGTCTTTTAAGTGCGGCAGTTTTTTGTTCTTTCGCTCATCCATTTACTATTGATATGCAGAATTAATTAAAAAGCTTTCTATCCTCTCATCGCCATGACATTTCCAGACTCGTATTTTCTTAGTCCTTTGTAAAAGAACCAGACTGCAAATGTTGAGAACAAAAGACTAAAAGACAAAGTTATTGCCAGCCACTTCCACGAAAAACTTTTGAGTAATTCTACAGGAATGCCGGTTACAAATCCTGCAGGTATGATGAACAACAAAACAAACTTTGTTGCGCCGGAATAGACTGAGAATGGGTAGAATGAGAATGTTAACAAAATGTTGCTTGCAGTTCTTGCAGCCTGCTCAAAATTGCCGACATAAAATGTTATTGAATTAACAATAATATCCCACGCAACAAGAATTGCGGTTGACGTTATGATAAATAGCAAGAACAATGGTAATTGTTCAAGTTTAAATGTCAATGCGGATAATGTTATTCCAAACAAAAGTTCACCTCCTGCAGAATAACCAGTCTTTGCAATGGCGTGTAGTAATACATTTTTTGGCAGGCTCAAGTAATAATCTAATTGTCCTTCTGCAATTGTTCTTGCAAGTTTGTTTGAATTTGAAAATAATCCTGCTTTGACGCCCCATACCATTCCTAAGATGGAATATAAGAACATCATTTCGTGGAAACTCCAGCCGTTAATTGTTTTAAAATTGTAAAACAGTAAAAACCAGAAAAAAATCCACAAGACGTCATTCAAAAACATGCCAATAGTTTGACTAATGAAATTAAACCTATACTCCATTAGAGAAGATAATTCACGGCGGTAAAAAGTTGCCAGGAAAGAAAGATGTGCTTTAACCCCCATGAATTACCACCTGCTTAATTCCTCTGCGATAAATAAAATATAACGCCATCACGCCAAAAGCTATCCACACAAGTTGACCTGCAATTGTTACGATTGCCATATCTGCATTAAATTGCGCAAATAGCTTTGCAGGGGCATACGTGATGAAGCTAAATGGCAAATACTGCACTATTTCTCTAAACCAGATTGGGTAAACATCAAGCGGAGCCAACAAGCCGCCCATCACAAATATTGATTTTTGATACATCCAGTATAAAGCACTGACGTCTTCAAACCAAAATGCCATTAATCCCATGCACATTGTTAGTACAAAATTCAGAATGTTTGCCAGAATAAATGTGACAAACGTAAAGATGATATGTTCTGCAGAAAAGTTTATCGAACCAACTAACGAATAAACAATACTGAATGCAAACAGTCCAAGTATTAGTAACTTATACAGTGCTGTGCCCATGTAGACTGCAAACTTTGCACCCACATAATTCATTGGTTTCAGTAAAAACGTTGCGAGTGTTCCTGTACGCACCTCTTCTCCAACTTGGTCAATCCATTCCCCTATTGCAATAACTCCAATTTCTGCAAGTGCAAAATACCACATTATTTGAACAAGCGTAAATCCTTGAACAACTTCTTTGCCAGCAAAAATCGTAGTCCAGATGTGAAAGAAGATGAACAAAATTATTGTTATGAAGATTCCGCTGAATAATTCATTCCAGATGTACATTAGTTTTTGCAAAATATCAACTTTAGCAAAAGTATAATATTTCGTCAATACCACTTCTCAATTACCTCTTCAATTGGCGGGTCTTCGATGATGATGTCGTCTATTTTGTATGCTTTGAAGTATTTGTCGAGGATTTCTGTTAGTGATGCTTTTGTCTTGTCAAGTTTTATTTTCAAATGCATTGGTTCTTGTTCAATGATTTGTGTGTGTTTTATTCTGAATGGCT
>JACQMU010000153.1 GCA_016203425.1 Candidatus Woesearchaeota archaeon | reverse complement strand
TATTTTTGTTTTTTTTTAAAACAATAATGATTTGAGTAGTCATCAAACTATTGCTTGAGAATCTCGTCAAGAATGTGGTCAGCAACACTTCTCACAGTTGTTAATGTTTGTCCGTCAGGAAATCTGTCTCTGACAAAATCATCCAAAGCTCGTCCAGCAGGAACAGCCATTTTTAGTATGGCGAGAACATCAATACAGCTTCCATTCTTGTCAACCAAACCAGTCATTTTTACTACAACCTTTCCATCATTGCCGCAAAGCCAATTGTCAGCAACAGATGCAGAATATTCATCAGCATGTGATAAGGCTTCCAAAACAGTTTCTGCCTTAAAAGTTTTTTCTTCTTTAGTTTCAGAGTCATACAACAAACCAAATCCATGCGAGACTCCATGTTTTATTTCATATTTTGCTGTGTATTCTTGCATGTGAACAAAAACTCAAGCACAGTTTATAAGCTTTACGAACCTACTATTTTTATATAACAAAAGACATTTGCAGTAATATGGCAACTGCACAATTTTATCTTCTTGATGCAACCTACAAAATAATTAACGGCAAAGCACAAGTTATTTTGTACGGCAGAACAGAAAAAGGAAAACGCATAATCCTGTCTGACAAAGACTTTGAGCCGTATTTTTATGCACGAACAACTGCAGATATTAAAGACCTGCTGTTGCAGCTGAAAATAGACCGTGGCACAACAATTTATGCTGTAACAAAAGTAGAAGAAATAACAAGAAAACTGCTGGAAAAAGAACAAACATTTCTAAAAATTTTTGTTAACATTCCATCTGCAGTTCCTGCCATTAAAGATGCTGTAAAAGAACTCAAAGAAGCCATTGACTGCTACGAGTATGACATTCCATTTACAAGAAGATATTTGCTTGACAAGAACATAACTCCAATGACACTCGTCAAAGCAGACATTGAAGATGGCAACATTATTTCAATTGAACAAGTGCCGAACACAACATTTACTGCGCCAAAAATACTTGCGATTGACATAGAAACATATTATGACCCATTAGGCAAGCGCATGATGCCTGAACAAAACCCGATTCTTATGATAGCACTTTATGCTCCTGACATGAAGAAAGTATTAACGTGGCGCAGGTTTGAAACAAATGATGCTTGCATAGAATTCTGTAACAATGAAGCAGAGATGATACTGCGGGCATGCACGCTCATTAAAGAATACAGTCCAGATATTATTGCAGGCTACTTTTCAGACGGTTTTGACCTGCCATACATCAAAGTCCGCGCAGAAAAAAACAAAGTTCCACTCGTCTTCACTCCAGAAGGCAGCACGCTAAGAATAAGCGGGAAAACAATAACACTGGCAGAAATCAACGGCCTTATTCACGTAGATGTTTTCAAATTTATCAGAAAAGTCATTAGCAGAAGCATGAAAACAGATGTTTTTACACTTGATGCTGTTGCTGCAGAATTATTAGGAGACCACAAGCACGAAGTTGACTTGGACAAACTTTCAGAAGCATGGAACAAAAACCACCAAGAACTCGAACAATACTGCCATTACAACCTCCACGATGCACGATTAACGCATGATCTGTGCGCCAAAATACTACCACTGCTAATAGAATTTGTAAAGCTCACAGGCACATTAATGTTCGACGTAAACAGAATGAGCTTTTCCCAACTTGTGGAAGCGTACATAATGAACAATGCACAATGGTGCCAAGAAATAGCGCCCAACAAGCCGGCGTACAATGAAAAACAAAAACGCATGGGGCAACGCATTCAAGGTGCTTTTGTCTACGAGCCAAAACCAGGATTGTACACAAACATTGTTGTTTTTGACTACAGAAGTTTGTACCCATCTATTATAGCTTCACACAACATATCACAAGGCATGCTCAATTGTGCATGCTGCAAAGGCAAGCCAACACTGCACACAGACAGAGGAGACTTTTGGTTCTGCGACAGACAGAAAGGATTTTTGTCAAGCATTATTGAAAACTTAATACAGATACGCGCAAAAATAAAACAGGACATAAAACAAGGAAAAAAAGACCAAATGACACTTGCACGCTCAGAAGCACTCAAAGTCCTTGCAAACTCATTTTATGGTTATTTGGGATTTTATGGCGCAAAATGGTACTTTAAAGAGGGTGCAGAAGCAACAACAGCATTCGGCAGGCAATACATCCACAAAGTTATTGATGCAGTAATCCAAGACGGATTTATAGTTATTTACTCAGACACAGACTCTGTTTTTATACTTCTTGAAAACAAAACAAAGAATGACGCCCTTGAATTCATGCACGCAATAAACAAACAGCTCCCTGGCGTAATGGAGCTTGACTTTGAAGGCATGTATCCAGCAGGCATTTTCGTTTCAACAAAAGCAACTGACGTTGGCGCAAAGAAAAAATATGCACTTATAGACGAAACAGGCGTGCTGAAAATAAAAGGCTTTGAAACAGTGCGGCGCAACTGGAGCTTTATTGCAAAAGACGTCCAAAAACAAGTCCTTGAAATCATCCTGAAAGGCAAAAATCCTGCAAAAGCAGCAGAATATTTGCGAAGCATTATTGCAGAACTGCGAAAGAACGAAATTCCTCTGGAAAAAGTCGTCATTCACACGCAATTGCAGCGCGAAATCAGTGACTACAAAAGCATTGGCCCTCATGTTGTTGCAGCACAGCGAATGCAGCAAAAAGGCATTGTTGTCGAGCCAGGAATGATTCTTAAATTCGTGATTGCAAAAGGAACAGGAAAAATAAGAGACAAAGTACGGCTTGTAGACGAAAGCAAGCAGCAAGATTATGACGCAGAATACTACATCAACAACCAGATTTTGCCAGCAGTTGAGCGCATATTTGCAGTACTGGGGTATAGCAAAGAACAGTTTTTGGCAGACAAAACACAAAGTAATATTGACAGTTTTATATAAACTATAAAGAAACACTTATAAAAAAAGTTCTTGCACAGTGTGTTCATGGAACCTATAAAATTCTTTGACTCAATGGATTTTCTTGAGCCTCACTGTCCAACGTGCAATTCAAGGCTTAATTACGGCGTAACAACAAAATACAACGAAAAAGCAGGAACACACATCTGTTTGGGATGCGGCTGGATATTAAGATAATCAACGAATTACTTCTTTGCGTTCTTCCACATGAATTCAAAATAGTTCTTGAATGTTTGGCTGACATCTTTGTTTTCTATTAGTATTGCTTCTGGTGTGTCTTCCCAGATGAAGATAGCAACTTTTCCAGCATAAATGTTTATTGTTGCTGGCGAGACAATATTTGAAGGGATTTTTCTGTATTCAGTGAGTTTGCCTTTGCTTGTTTGTTGCCTGCTTTCTCTGATGAGCATTTTTGTTTGAATATGGTTTTTTTCTTTGAGTTTTCTGAATAGCGGTGCGTAGAATGGCATTATCTCACTGAATTTTCCTTCAGAACCCATGACGTAATACTCATTATTTGGTTTTACACTATCAATTATGTCTTGGAATATTGTTTTAAGCCCTTTGTATCCTTTGAACAAAAGAAGGTTCTTTTTTTCTTTTGTTGCCGTGAAGCGTGCCTGGAGTGCGGGAATTATCTTGCCTGCAACTTCTTCTTTTTCTTTATAGTAATCAATTATTTTT
>JACQMU010000130.1 GCA_016203425.1 Candidatus Woesearchaeota archaeon | reverse complement strand
CTTTTTCTTCTTTGGTGTGAGTTCAAGATAATTTTGTTTGCTCACAACTTTTTTTCCCGTCTTTTTTTCAAGTTCTAAGCGCGCGTTTCTTGCAATTGTTCCACCTTCTTTTGAAGCCACAACACATTCACCCATACTCTTAGCGTCTGTTGCTTTTGTGATTTCTGTTGTTGATTTCTCACCGAGCATATTAAAAATAAGTTCAAGGTCAGTCATGTGGTCTCTGAGATTTTGATTTTTATATTCCGGATTGAGCCCTTTGATTTCTTTGTGTTCTTTAATGCCAACGCCAAATGTTGCCTTTGATATCTCATTTGTGAGTATTGCAAAAGCTTTCTCTTCTTGAATTCCTCGTTGTTTCCACTCGTCTGTTAATTCTTGTCTTATTGCAATTCCTCGAATTCTTTTTTCTACCCAGTCCTTTGGATAACCTTTCATTTCGTAATATTCTTTTGCTCTGTCTTGCGCTAATTCAGGATTTTCTATCTCTTGAATGCGTTCATATCCAATTTTTGCCAGCCACAACTTAAATGGTTCAGCTTTATCAGATGGTATCGATTGCACAATTCTAAATGCACCCTCAGTATTAGTGCAATTCATCTTTTGTTTGCCGCCTGTGGTGTCTATTGGAAGGGTATGTACAATTTGTACCCACCCTTCTTCCAGAACTGGATCTCTTTGTTTTATTTTTTGAATGTATTGTTTAGGATCGCTAGAATCAGTTAATACTTTCACAATATCTTCAACTACAAACCACCATTCGTTCTTGTACCACACTTTCCTAACCTGTTTGCCTTCAAATACTATAAGTGCTTTTTCTTGGTTGGTTTGTTTATTCATCTATTGTTAAATGTTTTAATGCTTTAAATACTCTGCGTGCGCACTTGTCCAGTGTCTTGTGGCAAAGAATAATTTTTATACTCCTTTCCTATTCTTTTCTTCATGTCGTTCGAAAAAGATGAGCAGAAGTTTGAAATCATTCTTGGTCGGGATGATGTTGACAGGCAGAAGTTTGGCGCGCGTGGAACAATTTTGTTGGGCAAGCATTATGTTAAGATGGCGCAGACTACTGCTCTTTCACAGCCGGTTTATCTTGATCTTAACAAGGCGCATGTTGTTTTCGTGTGTGGCAAGAGAGGCACAGGCAAAAGTTACTCCTTGGGAGTGGTGGCAGAAGGTATCGCAACACTTCCACAAGAACTCTCTCAAAAACTTTCAGTAATTTTGTTTGACACTATGGGTATTTATTGGACTATGAAGTATCCAAATCATCGTGATGAATCTTTGCTTCATGAGTGGAATCTTGAAGGTAAATCTATTGATGCTGTTAGGATTTACACCCCGTTTGGTTTTTTTAAGTCTTACAAAGAGCAGGGTATTCCTACTGATGTTGCTTTTGCGATTAAGCCTTCTGAGCTTCAGCCTGATGACTGGAATGTGACATTTGAGCTTTCAACAAATGACGCAATTGCTGTTTTTATTGAGCGTGTTATTCTTAGTTTAAGAAAACAAGGCGGTGATTATGATATTAAAGACATTCTTGCTTCAATTCGTGCTGATTTGAAGGAGGATATTCACATAAGAAATGCTGCTGAGAACCGTTTTCTTGCTGCTGATTCTTGGGGTGTTTTTCGAAAGGAAGCTACGCCGATGAAGGAGCTTATTCATGGTGGCCAGATTTCTATTATTGATTTAAGCTGTTATGCAACTATGTCTAATGCTTGGAAGATTAAGACTTTGGTGACTGGGCTTGTTTGCAAGCGTGTTTTTGTTGAGCGCATGATTGCAAGAAAGAATGAGGAGTTTGCTGCTATTCATTCTGCTGTTCATTATATTGTTGAGGAAGAGCGTCCTTCTGAGTTGCCTATGGTGTGGGTGATGCTTGATGAGGCGCATGAATTTTTGCCTAAAGACGGCAAGACAGCTGCTTCTGATGCTTTGATAATGTTGTTGCGTGAGGGCCGTCAGCCAGGGATTGCTATGCTTTTGGCTACTCAGCAGCCGGGTAAGATTCATACTGATGCCATGACTCAGTCTGATGTTATTCTTGCTCATCGTCTTACTGCGAAGATTGATACTGATGCTTTGGCTTCTTTGTTGCAGAGTTATTTGCGGATTGGTCTTGATGCAGAGCTTGCCAATCTGCCTAAAGTTCCTGGCGCGTGTATTGCTGTTGATGATGTTAATGAGCGTATGTTTCCATTGCGTGTTCGTCCTCGTTTTAGCTGGCACGGCGGCAGTGCGCCTTCAATAATTGGAGAACTAAAGAAATCTTTTGAGTTCTGAAATGTTTTTTGAGTATATAAATCTTTAAAAACTCGGTCATTAAGTTTGTGCGTATGGCTTACGACCGCTTGAAGATTATTGGCGGGAATGGTAATCTTCCTCTTGCTGAAGCTGTTGCTAAATATGCTGGTGTGAAACTTGTTGATAGAATTTGTGGAGCTTTTCCTGACAGTGAAACTAAAATAAAGATAAATGAGTCTATACGTGGTGACGATGTTTTTATTTTTCAATCAATGCGTCCTGGCAATACAAATAATGATTGTTTTGAGCTATTTTTATTGGGGGATGCTGCACGTCGTTGTGGTGCTAAAAGGACTACTGCGGTTGTTCCTTACGCCCCTTACACGAGACAAGATCGTTCAAATGGTAGGGAGCCGTTAAGTTTTGCTTTTTTTGCAAGGGCATGTAAGGCGGCAGGTTTCAGGCGATATGTGTTTATTGATTTACACAATCCAGGATTGCAAAATGCGTTTGGTGACAGTAAGACTATCATGGATCTTCCTTCAAAATATTTGTATTTAAAAGAATTGAGGACTCGTGTTGATTATAAAACGTATAAGGTTGGCTCTCCAGATATGGGTGGGTTGAAACGTGTTAATACGGTTGGTAAACTGTTGGGTGTTGAAATTGCGTGTTTGGATAAAGAACGAGATTCGGTGACTCTTGAGCCTAAATCAAGATTAGTGACGGGGTATGTGAAAAATGAGACAGTTGTCATGATTGATGACATGGTTGCAACTGCAAGTACCTTGGGTGAGGGTGTCACTGCGTTTAAAGATGCAGGTGCTAAGAATGTGATTATGTGTGCGGCTCATGCTTTGTTGGTTGGTAAAGCTGTAGACAAAATTAATAAATCAGGGCTGGACGAATTAATAATTACAGACACTTTGCCGTTGTCACTTGAAAAAAAGGCAGAGTTCAACATAAAGCTCACACAATTGTCGTGGGCAGAGCGGCTTGCCAAATTAGTAATTCTCCCATTGCATACAGATAGCCCAACAACGCACGCGTTCGAAGAATAATTATGTTATCAGCGGCGAAATCACATCTGTGTCTTTCACAGTGTTTACTAATAGGTTTTTGAATGAGTAAGTTGTTTCTTCTCCATTATCTGTTATTATGATTCTGTGTGGCAGCCCGTATCTGTTGTCGACCCACATTTCTGTTTTTATTTCGTTTTGTTCAAATTCTATTTTTGTCACAGCTTTGTTGTTTATCATTTCGTATCCTGTGATTTCTGCGTATTCTACGTCTTTTATCCATTCGTATGGTGTTTTTGTTCTGTAGTCGTTGTAGTTGAGGTCGTAGACTCTTTTTGTGTTGTCAACTATTTTTGTTAGGCATCGTTTTCTGTTTTCGCACGTGCCGTGTGCTGTTTGGTCGGTTGTGTCGAGATAAACTATGTTGAAATAGTCGTCTACTGCGTAGTCATTTTTTTCAAATATTGCTATCTTGATTTTTGTTCCTTTGATAAAGTGCGTGTCAAAGCCAATATTTCCCGGGCTTTCTGCGTATAAATAGGTCATGCTTTTTACTTCATTGTCTGCTTTTTGTAGCAGGTCTCGTAGTTCTGGTGATAGCCTGCGTGATTTTTCTATGATAACATTGTTCTCTATTGGTGCGGGTGGTAGTTGTGTTTTTGTTTGTTCAGGCTCGTCAATGATTGTTTCCTGCACACTCTCTTGTTGTGTGTTTTCTGGTGTTGTTTGTTGAGCATTTGTTGTTGGTGTTGTTTGTTCTGCAGTTTTATTGTCTGCGCAGCTCGCAAGAATTAATAGTAATGCAATTGTGATGATGATTTTTGTGTTCTTCATTTTTGTTGTTATGCGCGTTTGTTTGTGCTTATCATGACTGCTATAAACATGATGATAAATAATATGCCCAACGCCGCTGCCCATGTTTTTGATATTTTTGGCAGGTATATGAGTGAAAATAAAAATCCTACAATGCTTGTGAGCAGGAATGTTGTGTTGAGCGGTGCGAATTTAAATGGCATGATGTTCTTTGTTCGTGGTGAGTTTAAATATTTTGTTGTTTTAAAACTATGATATCTCGGTCTCGTGTTTGTCGATTTTTGATGTCTTTTACATGGAGAGTGATTGATGCAGGCCGATATCGTGATTCTAAGTGTTCTTTTGTTGTTTGCATGAATTCAATTTTCAAATGGTAATTCGCTTGTTCGCGTTCTGCTCTAAACGTGTACAGTTGTTTCGTATCAGTCAATATGTTTGTGAACTTTCTTGTGAGTTTTTTTCTTTGTCGTGTGGCAAACGGGCTGTAACGAAGATTCAGAGTCGCCAGAGTACTCCAAAAGTTATTGAAAACTGTGTTGGCAGCGTGTTCAAAACAAACAATTTCTGCTAATGCTGTTAGATATTCTTCAGGTTCAGTTTGTGCTGGTTGTTTTGAGTGAACAAATTCGTCTATATGTTGCGGTGTGATGGGCAACGGCGTAATAGGTAAGAAAGAAGCATTTTTCGTGTTTTGATGGAGAATTCCTGAATACTTTTGCTCTACCAAATCTCCCAATTCTGCAGAGAATGTAACGCCTAATCCTTCAAATTCTGTTCGTGAGCGTGCAGTGAGGCGTAAAGCTGTGACAATGTCTGCTGGTGTTTGGTAAGCCACAACACACCCGTCGTCTTTAAGGTAGATGCCGTTAATGTTTCTGTAGTTATCAAGAATAGCAGGTTTCATCAAAGTGTCTTTTTATTGCGCATTCTTAAAGATGCTGTTTTTTTCACCAAAAATCTCCTCCACAATTTTTAGTGCAACATCTTTCTTCGCAGGAAATGCCGCCAGTGAAATCTTGATGTGGATGCAGTTTCCGTGGTCGACTAACAATATTTGTTGTTCTTTGTTCCATTTTTCTTGGTCTATTCTTATGAAAAAATGGTTGTATTCGTCTGTTCTGGAGTCTTTTTGTGAAATAATTAATTTTTTCTGTTGTTCAGACAATCTTTCAATGATGAATTCTAAGAATTTGTTTGTGTGTCTTTCTTTTGTTAGTGTTATTGTTAGTATTTTGATGTGTTGTTCGTTTAGTCCTGTTGCAGTGTCTTCTTTTAATTGAAGTTTTTCTTTTTCCAAATCAAATGGCACAAGTTTTTTTAGTGCGTGTTTTATTTCTTCTGAGTTTTCTTGTTGTTTTACAAACTCGCTGATTATGATGTTGTGGGTGTACTTCATTTTAGGTCATCACCACACGCCACACTGGCGCTGGTGAGGCAGGGGATGCTCCATCCGGGATGCCGAACGAGGACACGAAGTGTCCGACAGCGCCTTCGTGGTGGCGTGTGTTGTTTAGTAATAGCTTTATTCACGATGAATGGGAAGTATTTTATATCTCTTTTGTTCTTTTGTTTGCATGAAGCATTCTTTTGTTGTTGTCGTTATTATTTTGTGTTTGTTTCTCATTTCTCAAATCGTTGGTTTGTTGGTTACGCGCGCGTATATTGATTTTTCTGCTTCTGAAAAAGAAGGTGTTCTTGTTTGGAAGTCTTTGCCTGCTGTTGGTGGTTTGTCGTTTGAGCGTCCTGAGATTAGTTCTGAGGCAGTGCCTTGGTATGTTTTGTTTGGGGTTTTTGTTGGTACTTTTTTGGTTTTTTTGTTGGTGCGTTTTCGTCAGTTGTGGTTGTGGAAGCTGTGGTTTTTTCTCGCAATGTTTTTGTGCATGTACATTTCTTTTTTTGCGTTTTTGAATGGTAATATTGCGATTATGGTTGCGTTTGTTGCTGCTTTTCTTAAAGTGTTTCGTCCATCACTGATTCTGCATAACTTGACTGAAATGTTTGTTTATGGTGGTCTTGCTGCTATTTTTGTTCCGTTGATGAATTTGTGGTCTGTTAGTATTTTGCTCGTTCTTATTTCAGTATATGATGCTTATGCTGTGTGGAAGTCTCAGCACATGATTTCTCTTGCTAAGTTTCAGATGAAGGCAAAGGTTTTTGCTGGTTTGTTGGTTCCTTACGAACTCCCTAAAAAAGTTCGTGTTGGTGTGCAGAAAAAAATTCGCACGGCATTGCTCGGCGGCGGTGATATTGCGTTTCCATTATTGTTTTCTGGTGTTGTCATGAAGTCTTTTGGTTTTTGGCAATCATTGATTGTTTCAGTAACCACGTCTATTGCCCTTTTCCTTTTGTTGTATCTTGGTCAGAAAAACAAATTTTATCCTGCAATGCCTTTTCTTGCTACAGGTTGTTTTGTTGGGTACGCAGTTGTTTTTCTCATGAACCTTTAAAAACTCTATTCTTTTATTGTTCTGCGGCGGACTAGGCAGGGAGGTTAGCCCTCTCCTGTTACTGTTAACGGGCTTTAAACAGTGCTGAAGCCGTGGAAGCAGTGCAAGTCTGCAGGGTAGTCT
>JACQMU010000140.1 GCA_016203425.1 Candidatus Woesearchaeota archaeon | reverse complement strand
GTTGTTGGTTGAGCTGTTGGCCACTTGTTTGGTCTTGCTGAAAAAAATAAAAAAAAAGGTTTTGAATATCCTGTTTTTGATATTGAGTGGGTGCCGACTTATGCAGTTAGCAAAGGGGCAGAATTCAGCAAGAAATATCTTGAAACTCTTAAAAAACTTGCTAAGGAATGTTCTGAGTTTACTGTTGCTACTGATTATGATATTGAAGGTGAGGTTATTGGTCTTAATATTGTTCGTTTTGTTTGCAATAAAAAAGATGCGCGCAGAATGAAATTTTCTACGTTGACAAAGCCAGATATTGTTGCGGCCTATGGTGAAGCGTCTCCGCATCTTGATTGGGGGCAGGCGATGGCTGGTGAAACGAGGCATTTTCTTGATTATTTTTATGGCATTAATATTTCGCGTGCTTTGACAAAGGCGATTTCTGCTGCGGGGACTTTTAAAATTTTGAGTACTGGCCGCGTGCAGGGTCCTGCATTAAAAATTATTGTTGATAAGGAGCGCGAAATTAAGGCTTTTGTTCCTGTTCCTTTTTGGCAGGTTGAATTAAATGCTGATGCTAAGAACGGAAAATTTATTGCGTGGCATGTTGCTGATAAATTTTGGAAGAAGCATGATGCTGATAAAGTTATTTCTGCTACAAAGGGGCAGAAGGATGGCATTATTAGTGCTGTAGAAAAAAGAGAGTTTTTGCAGCGCCCGCCTGTGCCGTTTGATCTTACTTCGTTGCAGACCGAGTCTTATCGTTGTTTTGGCATTAGTCCTAAGGCAACTCTTGCGATTGCGCAGGGCTTGTATACTGCGGGTTTTATTTCGTATCCGCGAACGTCTTCTCAGCAGTTGCCGCCAGCAATTGGTTTTAGCAGGATTATGAAAGATATTTCTAAGCAGTCAAAATATCGCGCGCTTGCAGAGTCGTTGCTTAAGCTTCCTAAGCTTGAGCCGAATAATGGTGAGAAGACAGACCCTGCGCATCCTGCGTTGTATCCTACTGGAATTGTTCCTGAGGCTCTTGATGCGCGGCAGGAAAAGGTTTATGATATTATTGTTAAGCGTTTTTTGGCAACGTTTGGCCCTAAGGCAAAGCGCGAGACTATGAAGATTTCTATTGATGTGAATAAAGAAATTTTTGTCGCGCAGGGTTCGCGTACTGTTGAGAAGGGCTGGCATGTTTTTTATGCTCCGTATGTTAAGCTGGAAGAAGCTGAGCTTCCTCTGGTTGAAAAAAACGAGCATGTCAAGGTTAAAAAAATTGTTTTGCACGAGGAAGCCACTCAGCCCCCAAAACGTTACACGCCTTCTTCAATCATTAAAGAGCTTGAAAAGCGTAATCTTGGCACAAAGGCGACGCGTGCTGAGATTGTTGATACTTTGTACAAGCGGAATTATGTTAAGGGTGAGGCGATTGAGGCAACTGAGTTTGGCGTGCAGACAATTCAAGTGTTGGAAAAGCATTGTCCGCGTATTCTTGATGAGGAATTAACGCGGCATTTTGAGATTGAGATGGAAGAAATTCGTGCTGGTAAATCAAAGCCAGTGACTGTTTTGGCTCATGCAAAAGAAATTCTCAAGGAAATTCTTCACGAGTTTAAGCATAAGGAAAAAACTATCGGGAATGAGTTGAAGAAAACATTGACTGAGACCAAGACTGCAATGATTACTGTTGGTTCTTGCCCGAATTGCAAAAAAGGAATGTTGCAGATTCGTCGCGGTAAGTTTGGTCGTTTTATTGCTTGCGAGCGTTATCCTGATTGTAAGCATACGTATAAGCTTCCTGTTGCTGGCTTGGTTGAAGTGCTGACGAAAACGTGTGAGAAATGTCATTTTCCAATGATTAAAATGATTCGTAAGGCAAAGCGTCCTCAGGAAGTTTGCATTAATACTGCATGTCCTCTTAAAAAGCCATCCAAAGAGTTTAAGGAGCATCCTTGTCACAAGTGCAAGGAAGGCACAATTATTCTCAGAACTTCTGTTTACGGCAGTTTTGCTGCGTGCAACAAATTTCCGAAATGTAGATTTATTGAACGGCTTTAATACCAGTTTGATTTCATACAATTGCCTTTTGGTGTGCTTCTGCAACTGGGCATTTTCTGTCTCCATAATCACAAAATACACAACAACTTTTCTTTGCTTGAATTGTTCTTTCACATTTATTGCATTTGTAAAATGCTTGGCAACTTTTTGTAGGTATAACAATAGGTTGTTTACATTTACATAACGGACACGTAACATTGCCAGTTATTGTATCCATTTTATCCGCATTGTGTACACACAAGTGGTTTTGTTTTTTTGTTTTTCTCTCTTCTACTTTTCTTTTTCGGCATTTTTTTTCCCTCTATTTTTTAATTGTTATGTATCCTTTGAGCAATAAGTTTCCCATTTCGGACAGTTTTACGAATAAGTTTTTTCCTTGTTCTTTTACTTCGGCTAAACGTAGTTCTTTGAGTCCTTGGTGTTGATAATTGCCGCTGATGTGATACGAAAGTAATGATAAGGACATGTTTAATTTTTCGCATAATTCTTTCAAAGAAACAAAGTTATTGGTGGATAATTTTTGAAGAATTTTTAGTTTCTTATCGCTTAATTCCTTATAATATGACAATTTCATTATTGGTAGCGCCATTACTTTACCATCCATAACACCAATGGCTTTTAATCCGTTAGCGAATGCAGCGCTTAATGCGGCACACGTGCTCATTCTGTCCCCTGTTGCGACATTGACGATGAGGTCATTATCTGGGTATATTGCGCATAATTCTCCGAATATTCTGAACATGTCTTCCATGAGATTGCCTTCAGTTTTGCGAATTTCTGTTTTTATGGTGAAGTCTTCAAGCTTTTTTCTTACTTGCTCTGCATCTTTCAATCGATTTGGTGGCGTTATGAGAATAACTCTTTCTGTTGGAAATTCTTTTATTCCAATAAAAAGTGCTTTTACATCATCACCGACTGGTGCAATAACTGTAAAGCCCATATGATTAACTAAATGGTTCAGCTTTTAAATGTTTTATTTCTATTATCAAAGTATTGTTTTGATGATTTAAAGTAATTATTATATATCGGCCGTGAGTATTTTAATAAAATTCAACAATATGGAGGATAATACTATGAAAGAACACTGTGAACAATACGGGCCAAGCATACTGCGTTTGGCACTCGGGCCATTGTTTATCATCCCAGGTGTTATGAAACTTATGAATCCTGGAATGATTATCGGAATGCTTGGACAAATAGGATTTCCAGCACCAACATTTTTCGGATGGCTTTTGTTACTATCAGAAATAATTTTCGGAGCAAGCGTTTTGGTAGGATATAAAGTTAAACTGACAGTTTGGCCTCTTGTCATTGTCTTGGCTGTTGCAACAATAACAGTACACATCCCAAGCATTGCCACAAATCCAATGGGTTTAATAGACGTGCTCTTCAGATTGCTGGGCATAGCTGCACTCATAAGCCTTCACTTCACAGGCCCTGGAGCAGTAGCAGTTCAAGAAGACTAAAATGGACAATAAATTGCTTATCGGAATGTTAGCTGTTTTGATTAGTCTTGCAAGTTGTACAAGTAGTGTGCAAAATAACATCGCGCCCCCCAGCGTTGCTCAAGAAACTGCTCATTCAGAACAAGGTCTAATCAGCGGCACAATCTCAAAATATTATGAGTGGGACAAAACAAAGTTCGATAAAGCAATAAATGAAGGAAAAACAGTTTATCTTGAATTTTCTGCTAACTGGTGCGGTACTTGCCAGAAGCAGATGCTTCATCTGAAGGCAGGATTTGAGGAGCTTAATGACCCTGATGTCGTTGGATTCGACATTCATTACAATGATGACCAGACAACTGATGAACACAAGGCTTTGGCACAGCAATACCAAATCGTGTATCAACATTCTAAGGTCGTCATTAAGAATGGCAAGGTTGTATTGAAAAGTCCTGAAGCTTGGACAAAGGACAAATTCATTGAACAGATGAGAAAAATCCAAAGTGGTTAGATGGCTGAACTAACTTTTTTTATTGCTTTTTTAGCTGGTGTTATATCATTTTTTGCGCCATGCGTGATTCCTTTAGTTCCCGCTTTTCTCGGATATTTGTCTGGCGTAAGATTTGAGCAAGCATCTCGATGGACTTTATTAAAACACAGTCTTTTGTTTGTGCTTGGTTTTGGCGCAGTATTTTCTGTTTTAGGTGTTCTTTTGAATAGTTTATTGTCTAATGTTGCTTATACGGTTCAATTGTGGTTAGGTCGTATTGCAGGCGTAATAATTATCCTGTTCGGCTTTTATCTTTTGGGCTTTATCAAACCTAAATTCTTGATGGCTGAGCACAAATTCAAAGTGCACAAGTTCAAAAGTAAAGAATTGACAAGTTTTGTTTTTGGAGCAGCATTTGCAGTTGGTTGGACTCCTTGTGTTGGCGCAGTGCTTGGTTCGATTCTTGCATTGGCTGCGTCGATGCCAGGTGAGAGTTTAGGATTATTATTAGGATATTCACTTGGCTTAGGCATTCCATTCCTAATTGCAGGTTTATTCGCGCAACCTTTTGTGCTATGGCTACAACGTCACGAAACGTTATTCAAGTATTATAATGTAGTCATCGGCATACTAGTCCTCACGTTAGGGGTGCTGGTGTTTACCGGCAAATTGGCACTAATCGCTGGCAGTTTTAGTTTTTTGAATAAGGTGTTACTCTGATGAAAGCAAAAGATTTTTTATTTGTGGTATTGATAATTCTTGTTATAGTGGCAATAGTATATTTGCAGCCTGCAATAAAAGACGTAAAACGTGTTGTACCTCTTGATAAACAACAAGTAGTTTCTGCAGCAGAAAAATCGTCTGAAAATATAGATGAAGAGAATCAAGTGTACTCACTGAAGAAAAAATCAGGCATTGCAGCCCCAGAATTAGCTGGCATTGATGGATACATTAATACTGACAAAATTACAATTGGAGAATTGGTCGGCAAAAAAGTTGTTCTGGTTGATTTTTGGACGTATAGCTGCATAAATTGTCAACGTACTTTGCCTTATATTGTTGCGTGGTATGGTAAATATAAGGATAAAGGTTTAGAAATTATTGGTGTGCATTCTCCTGAGTTTGATTTCGAGAAAAAATATGACAATGTCCAGCGAGCAGTACAAAAATGGAATATCAAGTATCCAGTTGTTCTTGATAATGCGCATGAAACATGGGATGCGTTCGCGAACAGATACTGGCCGCATAAATATTTGGTTGATATAGACGGTTATGTTGTGTGGGATCATATTGGTGAGGGTGGCTATGATGAAGCCGAGAGGAAGATTCAGGAATTGTTGGAACAGCGAATGATTCAATTAGGAATGAACGATAATATTTCAAAAGAAATAAGTGCAGTGAACGCACAACAAGTTGAACCTTACAAGATTGGGACTCCAGAAATTTATCTTGGTTATGATTTTACGCGCGGAAATTTTGGCAATGAAGAAGGTCTACCGGCTGAAAAAGAAGTTGATTACACGCTTCCGCAACAAATCAACACTAACCAAATCTATTTAGAAGGTTTGTGGTTTGTTGACAGAGATCACGTGCGGTTAGTTAGCGACACAGGAAAAGTTTTCCTACGCTATAAAGCAAAGAACGTAAATATTGTTGCTGGTGGTAAATCTACAATTAAAGTAAATGTTGATGGGGAGAAGATCCAAGAGATAAAAACTTCTGCAGAAGATTTATACAATGTTGTCGCAGGAAAGGATTATGGGGAGAAAACAGTTCAGCTTGACGTTACAGGCAAGGGATTCAGGTTGTATACGTTTACATTTGGTTGAAATTGTTGTGCTTACGAAGAGAGTGCCGCCTCAGATGTGGGGCTTTAACCTCTGTTTGTAAGCCCACAAGAATTCGTCTTCAAAACCGCAAAGTTAATAAATATGTACTAATGTACATAATGTTATGTATTTGGGTACATTATCGATAACTGGAGAAAATATCTTAGCATTCGTGCTTAATAATTTAGAACAGGACTATTCAATCCGAGAAATAGCACAAGCAATCAAACAAGACTACAAGATAGTATTCACAACAGTACAAAAACTCAAAGAACAAAAAGTAATAACCATCAAAAGAGTTTCAAACATTAACCGTTGTACACCCAACCTTAACCACGAAAATGCACAATTATTCAGCTTCATAAGCCAAAGACATACTGCAAAAAAACTATCAAAAACAATCAGAACTGCACTCCAAGACATAATCACATCAATAAAAAACCCATTTTACACCCTATTAGTATTTGGTTCGTACGCAAAAGGAACATCAACACCAAAATCAGACATAGACGTATTATTTATCACATCAGACAAAAACATAGAACCGCAAATAAATGCATCAGTCAAAAAATCCGCAACACTCAACAACCTACAAATAAACCACATCATCTTAACAAGAGAAGAATTTAAAAACGCACTCAAAGAACCAAGCGTAGCAACAGAAGCGTATAAAACACACTTCATAATTCACGGAGGAGAACAATTTTACGAGATGACAACAAATGCTTGATGCAGACAGAATAAAAGAAGCAGAAAAAAACACACAACAATACATACAAGACAGCCTGCTATTTATCAAAAAAACAGAAATGCCACAACACGTTCATTTCTTTATGAAAAATGCAGAAACAAGCATACTAACCGCAAAAACACTTTATGAAATATCAACCAACATTAATAAAAAACAAACATTAGCACTTGCCGACGAATTCGAAACATACTTGTGGGTGATAGTCTCAGCGTACTACACAATGTTTTACGCCGCATTAGCGTTACTTGCAAAAAACGAAATCAAAACAGGAGACAAAATAGTCCACAAAGTAGTCGCAGACACACTCATCACCAAATTCCTACAAAACAAAAAACTAGCAAAACTACTAGAAAACTATGAAGAAACAAAAGAAACAGCACTACAAATTACAGGAACAGAACAAAAAGCGCAAACACTCATTGAAAACTTTGAACACGAACGCCACAAAAGACACAAAATACAATACGAAATAGGAACAACAGCAAAACAAAACCTGGCAAAAACAAGCTTACAAAGAGCAGAAGAATTCATGGCGGAAATAAGAAGAATACTGAAAGAACACAAATAATGAGTTCGAATTTGTTATGGATTACTAATGTAACGGGATATATATAAGGGTCGAAAAAGTGTACGCTGCTATATTCTACAGAATGTACTTCTTGTTGACGCTAAAAGTAATGTTTATAAAGAACCTTATTATTTTTTTGTGCTATGAATGTTGAAGAAGTTATTCACGAATTAATGAAAGTGCACGGTCGTGAAATTATTAGCACTTTAGAACAGTGTGAACATGCTAATGCGCCTGTAAATCCTGAAATAGCAGGCATTCTTACTCAAAAAGGATTAATGAGTTGCAGTGGTGGAGATTCTCGAGGTGACTCTTACTGGAGAATTACTAATTTAGGAAAAGAATTTCTTGGTGAACTTAGAAGCACTCAATTGTATCGTGATTTAAAAACCTTAAGAAACAGTTACTGAAACTCTCAAAAAATTAAATGTACGAAAGAAATAAATACAACCATAACTTTCTATAACATAAGATTCTTGCACCACCGAAAATAATGTTGTGCTTAAGAAGAGAGTGCAGCTTCAGATGAGCGGCTTTAAACCGCACTAACCTTTTTAAAAGAATGCTTATTTTGTGCAGGTATGCGCCAACTTTTTTTCATAATTTTTTTATTATTGATTCCTTCAGTCTTTGCTGAAGAGGGTTCAATCAAGCTGCTTGCACTGAGTGAGTTGTCTGATGGTTCTCAGCGTGGTGTTGTTACTGATTTGTCTTTGGAGATTAATTCTGGCAGGGAGCGTGTTTTTCTTGAGACTTTTCCTCTTACAAAAATAACAACTCAGATTTCGATGCGTTTTGCTGAGCAGATTGCGTGCAGGGAGCTTGATGTTGATTGCAGTGGTTATGATTTTTTTTACACGATTCGTGCATTGCAGGGTTTGGTTGGCGGCCCAAGTGCTGGTGCTGCTGCTACTGTGCTGACGGCTGCGTTGTTGTCTGGTGTTGATGTTGACAGTTCGATGACGATTACTGGTACGATTAATTCTGGTGGCTTGATTGGTCCTGTTGGTGGCATAAAGTACAAGATTGATGCTGCTGTGCAGAATGGTTTAAAAACAGTGTTGATTCCGCGTGGTTCGCGTTTGTGGCGTGAGAAGAATGCGTCTTTGGATTTGGTTGAGTACGGCGCTAATCATAATATTTCTGTTGTTGAGGTTGCAACGTTTGGTGAGGCTTTTGGGTTGATGACTGGCAGAAAGCTTGAGAAAGAAGATGGTGATTTGGTTATTGCTGATAAATATCGTGAGCGTATGAAGCTTGTTGCTGAGGATATTTGTTCTCGTGCAGAAAATGCTGCTGATGAAATTCGTGCCACAGTTGTTAATGAAACGCGTGCGCAGGCTTTTTTGAACATTTCTGATAGTGCGAAAAGTGCTTTTGATCGTGGGGAGTATTATACTGCTGCGTCGTTTTGTTTTCGCACAAATCTTTTGGTGAAGCAGTTGGGTATTGCTTCAAGAAAGCCAAGTCGTTCAGCTGTTGTGAAGCAGATTCGTGATGCTGAAAATTCTTTGGATGGTTTTGTGGGGAACATGTCTGGGAGAAAGCTGAACAGTATTACTGATGTGCAGACTTTTATGGCTGTGAATGAGCGTTTGGTTGAGGCAAAGGACGGCTTGTTAAATGCTTTGAAAAGTTTGAATCGTAGTGTTGATAGTGCGAATTATGTTGCGTATGCTGATGAGCGTTTTAGGTCTGCTGTTGCGTGGAGTAATTTTTTTGGCAGTGATGATCGTCGTTTTGATGTCGGCCAGTTGCGTCTTAAGGAATCTTGTATGGACAAGATTGCTGAGGCTGAGGAGCGGTATAGTTATGTGAAGAGTATTATTCCTTTGAAATTGGCTGACACTCGGAAGGAGCTTGATCGTGCTTATGCTGATTTGTCTAATGGAACATTTATTTTGTGCTTGCATCGTGCGAGTAAGGCAAAGGCTTCGTCTGATGTTATTTTGAGTGTGGTTGGTGTTGATGAATCTCAGCTTGATGGCGTGCTTGATTTAAAGCTTGATGTTGCGAAAAAAGAGATTATTCGTTCGCAGAAGCGCGGTATATTTCCTATTATTGGTTATAGTTATTATGAGTATGCAAAATCTTTGCGTGATGCTGACAAATCGTCTGCTTTGTTGTTTGCCGAGTACGCGCTTGAATTGACGAATCTTGATATTTATTTTGGTTCGAGAAAACAATTGTTTTTGTTGTCCGAAGACAGTTGGTCGTTGTTTGTTTTTGGTGCTTTATTGGGCATGATTGTTGTGCACATTTATGACCGGTTTAATCTTGCGCGTCTTAGAAAATTGAAAAGAAAGGAGTAGTTACTACTCTGCAGTACTCGAAAACCAAAAGGTTTAAATATGGTGCACATTCAGTTTGCGCAGTAACACTTAAAAACAGTGTAACAATCACCTCTTTTTCCCGCGCAGGCGTCTTCGGACGTCTGCGAGGGTTTTCCACTTCTGTACCGTTCACTAAAGAGCAGCAAACTAAATACTTAAAATTAAGAAGTGGAAAACCCGAGGAGGGGGTTTTCATTCTCGTACATATGACTGAAAATAGAGCAAATTAAAGATGTATGAGGTAGAGAATGAAAATCCGAGGAGAGGGTTTTCATGCTCTAAACATTTATTAACTAACCCCATTTCTTCGCTGCAATGGAATTAATAAAAGTGATCGAACAGCTTGAATCATCTGTTGTTTTCAAAGAATGGAAATCTTCTCATGATGTTTGTTTTCTTGCACACGCTTTTGTTATGTTGGATGAAGCAAACGAAAATACGTGGCAGCTTGGTTTTTTTGATGAAAAAAATAATTTAATGACCACTTTTATTATGGATGGCGTAGAAATTAAAGTTATTCCTGGTCAGGAAG
>JACQMU010000008.1 GCA_016203425.1 Candidatus Woesearchaeota archaeon | reverse complement strand
CTCGATTTGTATGAAAAACGCGGAATAAATGGGGAACATGCACAAAGATTGATGCACAAGATTTTAGAAGAAAATGGTGTTGTTTTATTTTCAGATTTGCATGTCAAAGAATTAAAACAGCTCGATTTTTCTGGTGAAGAGATAAAATGTATATTTTCAATGGTCGTGCCAAATAATTTACGGCATGTTCATATTTATCGAGAAGAAGTGATTGAAGCACGACAAATTGCATCACAAAGAAGAATTCCTTTAGGTGACGCAATTCACGCCGTTATCGCTAGAGACAATGACTCAATACTTGTATCAAGAGACACTGATTTTGAGAAGATTAGAAGCATTAAACCATCAAGAAAACCAGAAGAACTTTGTTAATCATCTTATAGCAAATCGCATTAATTATGGAACAAAAATAGTGCGATTTGCTATACTATCGAATCTCGCAAAAGTTCTATATATTACGAGATTTGATATTAGCTACAAACCAAACTCTTTTTCTAACTCCTGAACTGCTTTTTCTCTTGCAGCATGCAGTTGTTCATCAGTTGTTTTGCGTTTTGACGCGCCGTAAACACTTTTAACGCGCCTGATAATTTCTTCTTTCTCAAACTCACTCAACTTATCACGCACCGCCTCGCGTATAAACTCAGTCTTGGTCACGTATCTGTGTTTTTTCATTGCTTGTTCTATATCACGCGCAAATCCATCTTCAAACTTTACACACACTGTTTCCATAGTAATACTAAATATAACTAAGTAATATTTAAGTTTTGTGGTGAAAACCTTTATAAACACCACCTGCCCAATAGTTACAATGCCAAAGCCTGACAAAAACGAAATGGGTGTTACTGTTAAAAAGTCTGATGATATTTCTGAGTGGTACACGCAGGTTATTCAAAAGGCTGAGTTGGCAGAATACACCGGCGTTTCTGGTTGCATGATTTTTCGTCCGCGGGCTTATGCTATTTGGGAAAAACTGCAGTACTTTTTCGACACAGAAATAAAAAAGCTTGGTGTGCAGAATGCTTACTTTCCGTTGTTCATTCCTGAAGCTTTGCTTAAACGTGAATCTGAACACGTCGCCGGTTTTGCTCCTGAGGTTGCGTGGGTCACGCAGGGTGGTGATTCAAAACTTAATGAGCGTCTTGCTGTGCGTCCGACGTCTGAAACAATTATGTATGACGCGTATGCCAAATGGATTAGGAGTCATCGCGACCTTCCTCTTAAGATAAACCAGTGGGTTAACGTGGTTAGGTGGGAGTTCAAGCATCCTGTTCCTTTTTTGAGAAGCCGTGAATTTTTGTGGCAGGAAGGCCATACTGTGCATGCAAAAAAAGATGATGCTGAAACAGAAGTATTAACCATTCTAGAAATTTATCGCAGAGTTTTTGAGGAAATGCTTGCAATTCCTGTCTTTAAAGGCAAAAAGAGTGTGAATGAAAAGTTTGCTGGTGCTGATTACTCAACTTCTGTTGAAACAATTGTTCCGAGTGGTAAAGCTGTTCAAGCCGCGACCAGCCATCATCTGGGACAACGTTTTGCAAAGAGTTTTGGTATTGAGTTTCTTGATGAAGATGGACAAAAAAAATTGCCGTTTCAGAACAGCTGGGGTTTTTCTACGCGTTCGATTGGTGCAATGATTTTGTTTCATGGTGATGACAAAGGGCTTGTTATTCCGCCAAAGGTTGCTCCAATGCATGCAGTGATTGTTCCTATTTTGTTTGATGACACGAAAGAAAAAGTGTTGAAGGCTGCAAACAAACTTAAGGAATTGTTGAAAGATTTTGCAGTTTTGCTTGACGACCGTGATTCTTACACACCTGGCTGGAAGTTTAATGAATGGGAATTAAAAGGTGTTCCTTTGAGAATTGAGGTCGGCCCTAAGGATGTTGTAAATGACAATGTCGTCGTTGTCCGCCGTGACACTGGTGAAAAGTGTGTTGTCAGAACAAAAGAAGTTGCTGGAAAAGTTAAAGAATTGTTGGACGGCATTCAAAAAAATCTTTTTGAGCGCGCAAAATCTTGGTTGAAGGAAAATACTGCTGATGTTAAAAACTGGGATGAATTCTCAAAGGCTGTTGAACAAAAAAAATTAATTCGTGCAGCTTGGTGTGAAAAAACTGAGTGTGCTGAACAGATTAAGGAAAAAACAGAGGGTGTTAAAGTTTTGAACATTCCTTTTGAGCAGCCGAAAAAAGTGTCAGATGAATGTGCACATTGTAAGAGTTCTGCAAAGATTGTTGCGTTGTTTGCTAAGAGTTATTAGCGCAAACTTATTAAAGTGTCGTCGTCATTTCACACATCATGGAAGAAACTGAGCTTGAGAAGATTATACAGCCTATTTTTGCTGAAGTTGGGGATGATTGTGGTGCGCGCAGATTCCACAGCGCAAGCCTGTTGCGGGGAACAAGTCATGATGCTATTGCTTTACCACGGCCGTGGTTTTGTGCTGGTGATGAAGAATTTAAGGAGTTTATGAGGAATGGCCAGATTTTTTACAAGTGTGCAACCTCAGTAGTTATGCGTGAGTATGTCATAACGCCGTTGTTTTATGTGCGTACTGGACATGACGCATCTTGTTATGATCCTTCAATTTGCAAGCATACTACAGACTATATTGTTAATTTTTTGATGAAGCCATTGAATGAGCAAGAAAAAGAAATTGACAAGTTGATTGTTGAAGGCTTGTTTAATGATCGTTTGCAATTGTTGTGGCAAATGGGCAATGTGCCGCACATTTTTCAGCTTGGTTCAGAAGCTGCAGTGAAACATAATGATGCTGGCTATTTTGTGTCAACAGGAAACTCTGCGCATTATTATGCGCAGTTTTTTGAAGGTGTTGCAAAAGTGCCTGAACACGCGCAAGTGGTGTTGAGAAAAATGTGGCAGTTGTTTGACAAGAAAGAAATTGTGCGTGGTGAGCTGCATAAATATCCTGGTTTGCCTGCACTGATTAAAAAAGCAGTAAGGCAGCCTTACACCACAATCGATACGAGCAAAGAGTTATAGAAATTATGGTCGAAAAGCAAACATTTAAATACAACCATAGTTTTTATGAAATATCATTCTTGAGGTGGTAGGTATTCTCATGAAAAATGTTGAAGAAGAAACTTTAAAGGGTACAACAACTGTCGGGGTTGTTTGTAAGGATGGCATTGTTCTTGCTGCTGATCGCAGGGCAACTGCTGGTTTTGTTGTGAACAAAAAGGCAAAGAAAATTATTCAAATTACTGATAGTATGGCTGTGACTATGGCTGGGTTGGTGTCTGATGCTCAGTTGTTGTCAAAGCTTGCAAAGGCTGAGCTGAAGCTGAAGGATTTGCAGAGTAATCGCACGTCGTCTATTCGTGAGGCTGCTAATTTGATTGGCGGCATGCTGTATGCAAATATTAGGAGAATGTCTATGGTTCCTGGCATTGTTGGTTTTTTGCTTGGTGGTGTTGACCATGAGGGATTTCACTTGTATGATTTGGGTATTGATGGTTCTGTGACTGAGGTTGATGATTACATTTCTGATGGTTCTGGGAGTGTTTTTGCATTTGGTGTTTTGGAAACTTTGTTCAAAAAAGGAATGTCTATTGATGAGGGCGTCAAGGTTGCTGCGCGTGCAATTAGTGCAGCTTTGCAGCGTGATTTTAATACTGGCAACGGGATTGACGTCATGACAATTACTGACAAGGGCATTCAGATGGTTATTGAGAAAGAGCTTAATGTTAAGCTTGAAATGTGAAGTTATAAAACAAAATTTCTGGTAAAAAAACAATGGTTGACATCATTCAGGAAATACTAAAATTCCTGCCGGCAGACAAGATT
>JACQMU010000007.1 GCA_016203425.1 Candidatus Woesearchaeota archaeon | reverse complement strand
TACACTGCTGATGTTCATGGGAACGAAACCCAGTATTCAAAACTTGTAGATTACGCAATAAAAATTCGTGCTGATTCTGTGATTATTGGTGGAGATATTGCTCCGAAGAGTAATTCAACAATTGCTGACACAAATAAAAAAAGGCCTGTTGTGAATAAAGCAAATCTTATTGATATACAGCGGTTTTTTCTTGAGGAACGTTTGCCGCATTTTTTGCGTCCGCTAAAGGAACATTTGCCTAAGACAAAGATTTTTTTGATGATGGGTAATGATGATTGTTCATCAAACCTTGATGTTCTGGCCAGATATGATGGTGATTTGTATCACATTATTCATGGGAAACGATTGCCATTAAGCCGTCATGTTGATGTTGTTGGTTATTCTTGCGTGCCCATCACGCCATTTGGAATTAAGGATTGGGAGAAGTTTGATTTAAGTGAGGTTCCGAATCGGTTAAGAGCATCATACTCTCACCGGAAGGAAACAAATTATCGTCTTACTGGCTGGAAGAGCACAGAATCCGGGCTTGTTCCATTTAAGTTTAGTGATGATATGGAAGCTAATGATTCAGTGCAGCGTGATTTGTCAACTGGTGTTTTTGCAGAAACTGGGCAGAGAACAATTTATGTGATGCATACGCCGCCAAATGACACCAGTCTTGACCAGATTGCAAATCATCGTCATGTTGGTAGTTTTGCAGTGAAATTATTTATTGAAAAAATGCAGCCGTACATGACTTTGCATGGCCACATTCATGAGACTGTTGGTGTTTCTGGAAAATTCGGAGAGCGCATTGGCAGTTCGTTGTGTTTCTCTCCTGGCAATGATAATCTTGGTAAGGATTTGGCTTTGCTTGTTTTTGACGCGCATGATTTAAGAACTGTTGAACGAAGAATTATTTAGACTCCTAACATCATTCTTAATTCTTCGCTTGGCTGCCATACTGGCTCGAAAACAATTTCTACATTTACTGTTTTGAATCCTTTTGATGTTAGCTTTCCTTTTAATTCGTCAACTAACATTGGCCCGTAGGGGCACATTGGTGATGTGAATGTCATTTTGATGTCTATTGTCTCAACATCTTTGGCGTCAAGATTGTAGATTAATCCTAATGTCCAGATGTCTATTTGTATTTCTGGGTCTTGGACTGTTTTGATGACTTCTATTGCTTCTTCTTTTGTTGGCATGAGCTAAGAATACGTAAGCTACATAAAAACTTTTGCTATTCATATCTTAGTGCATCAACTGGTTTTAGTTTTGATGCTCTTCTTGCTGGCATTGCGCCGCTGATTGTGCCTGCGATAAAAGAGAATGCTATGCTGCCGAGAATTAAATAAAGCGGGAATGCAGAACTTATTGTTCCCTCTCCAAATACAGTGTTTGCTGCAGTCTCAACTGTTTTGCTTATCAGGATTCCTGTTGTGATTCCGATTATTCCTCCGCTTAGTCCGAGTAGTCCGCTTTCTATGAAGAATAGCATGAAAATGTCTTTGTTTCGTGCGCCTATGGCTTTCATTATTCCAATGTCTTTTGTTCTTTCTAACACTGCTGTGTACATTGTGTTCATTATTCCTATGCCGCCGACAAGTAGGCTTATTGCTGCAATTCCTGCAAATACTGCTTGTATGATGTTGAGGACTTTGTTGAATGTTGCTATTAATTCAGTGCTTGTTCTTGCTTCAAAGTCTTCTTTGCCTTCTTTTTTGTGTCGTGTTTTGCGTAGTTCTTTCTCAATTTTTTCAGCGGTTTCGTCAGGGTTTATTTCTTTTGCGCTTTGTGCAACAATTAGTTTGTACTCGTCTGGATTGTTGAGAATTTCGCGGCTGTTTTCTTCTGGAAGAATAATGCTGTTGTCCATCATTGTTGGGTCTCCTGTGCGTTTGAGTGTTCCGATGATTTCAAAGCTCATGTCGTTTACAAGAATTTTGTTGCCGACAACGATGTCTTTTCCAAATAGTTTTTTGTTTGCAATGTTGTAGCCGATTAATGCTTTGTTTTTGTCTTTGTGCGTGAGCTTTTTGCCTTTGTCAATTTCCAGATTGTGTGCTGCGTAAGTGAGTTCTGCTTCTTTTGATGTTTCTGGCATGCTCATTATGAATTGTGTGCGTTGTATGCGGTTGAATTCTGTGCGGACCGAACTGAACAGGATCCCTGACACGCCAATAACTCCTTTTGTTTTCTTGATGGTTTCAAGGTCGTGTTTTGTGAGTTTTGCTTGGCTTTCGAGTGCTCCAAAATGGCTTTCTTTTATTTCTATGAATATTTTGTCTGCGCCTACTTTCTCAAATTGTGCGTTTATTGTTTGCTTGAGTCCTTGTCCAAGGGAAATAAGCGCGACAACTGCTGTTATGCCTATGAAGATGCCGAGCATTGTGAGTGCGGTTCGTTTTTTTCTTTTTTGTATGTTTTTTACTGCGAGTTTTGCCAGCCAGATTGTGTCAGTCATATCGTAGTGCCTCTGCTGGCTGCATTTTGCTTGCTTGTCTTGCGGGCATTATTCCTGAGACAGCTCCAATAATGAATGTGAATGTTAATGTTCCTGCGATTAATTGCCAGGGAAATGTTGCTTTTAGCAGGCTTCCAATGGTTTCGCTGGCGAGTATTTCAACAATCTTGCTCATTCCTGCGCCTGTGATTATTCCCACAGTTCCGCCGCTCATTCCCAGCAATCCGCTTTCTATTAGGAAGAGCATGAAGATGTCTTTGTTTCGCGCGCCTATTGCTTTCATTACTCCAATGTCTTTTGTTCTTTCAAGTACAGATGTGTACATTGTGTTCATTATTCCTATGCCGCCGACGAGTAAGCTTATTGCTGCAATTCCTGCAAATACTGCTTGAACAACACCAATGATGGTGTTGACGCTTGCTATGAGGTTTTCGCTTGTCTGTACTGTGAAGTCCTCAAATCCTTCTTTTTGGTGCCTGTCTCTTCTTAATGAGCGCGTGATTTTGTCAGCAACTTTTGATGGCTCTTCTCCTTGGATTGTTTGTGCGAATAATGCGCTGTATTGTTCTGGTTGTGCAAGCATTTCTCTCATGTCTTCTTCGTTCATTATTATCATGTCGTCTCTGCCTGAGCCGATTTTTTCAAGCAGTCCTGCTACTTCAAAGTTGATGCTGTTTATTTTTAGCTTTGTTCCGAGCTCTATTTTTTTTGGGAACCTGCCTGTTTTTGTCCAGAGGTTGTTTCCAACCAGAATGTGTTTTTTTTCTCCTTGTTTTAGCATTCTGCCTTGTGCAATTTTGAGGTTGTTTGCTTCGATGACAAGGTTTCTTTCTTCTTGGGTTTCTGGAAGGCTTGCTGTGAATATTGTTTGTGTTTCTTTTGCGTAATCAACAGTTGATTGCTTGAGCAGCCTGCCTGCGGCGCGCATGACTCCTTGTGTGTTTTTCACGATTTGTAAGTCATGCTTGCCGACGTTTCCTGCAGTGTTTTGTCCTGGCGGCCCGAAGCCTGCGCTTGCGCCTTGTATTATTATTTTGTCTGTGCCGACTGTTGCAAATTGTGCATTGATTGCTTCCTGCATTCCTTGTCCAAGCGAGACAAGTGCGACAACGGCTGCAACTCCTATGAAGATTCCAATCATGGTTAGTGATGTGCGCAGGAATCTTTTTGTAAGGTTTCCAAATGCTATTGAAAAATAGTCTTTCAGCATTTTAGCGTTTTTTGCGGTAAAACTTTTGGTAAATAATTCCGCCTGCGATTATTAGCAAGATTATTGTTATTGGAATAAATGATGTGTTTTTTCCAAGTTCACTTTCTGTGATTATTCTTACTTGCAGCGAGTATTTTTGTTTGAAGTCTACATTGTATGGGTCTTTGAAATCAAGCTGTATGTTTAGTTTTGGGTTGTCTGCAAGTGGTTTTATTAGAAAGTTTGCTGTTTCAAAGTCGTCACTGTCAAGATTTCCAATGTATACTTCGTCGCTTGGGTTTAGTATTTCATAGTCTGCCCCAGTCAAAAGTTTTATTGTTACATACTTTAGGTTTACTATTCCTTTGTTTACTGTTTTTATTGTTACAGTGCCGGGTTTTTTTCTGCTTTCAAATTTTGTTGAATCTACAGTAAGGGAGAGTTCTGGCAATGCGTTGACCACTAAACTTATTTTTGCTGTGTCTGAATATTTTTTGTTTCTCTCATCTTGGTATGATAATGTTACTGGGATTGTGTAGACCTTTACTTGTGTGCTTGTGTCAGACGCGAGTTGAAATGATACTGTTTCTGTTTCGCCCGCACTGATGTAATTCAGCCTTTTTTTTGTTCCGCTTCCTATTGTGCTGAACTTGCCGTCTTCGAGGTCTATGCCGACATCAATGTTTTTTATGGCTATTCTGCCTGCATTTCTTAATTTTAGTTCTATATTTGCTGTTTGTCCTGGCACTGCTGGTGATGGTGTTACAGCATAGTCGTCGACAACAAGTATTGCGTTTTGTGTTTCAAGTGTTATTGGTGATTCGAGATTTATCCATTGGTTTGATGTGCCGTACTTGTACAGGAATTTTATGTTTTTGTCTCCATTGGGTGCGTTTGAGTCTGCAAATATTGTGAATTTTACAACCTTGTTTTCTGTTGCTGCTATTGTGTCAGCGTCAGTTTCTTGTTTTTGTCCTGCAGGCAGGCTGAATGGGTATTCTGGAACAAATTTTACTGCAGCGCGTTCTGCTTTTGTTCCTGAATTGCTTAACTGCACCCAGACATCAAATGTGTTTCCTTGTTCTGCTGGCGCTGGCTCATAACGTAATATTGATGCTTTTATTTCTGCGCCTCTTATTGCCTGTGTGCTGGTTGCAAGAATCAATGCAATAATCATCATGATAAAAACTTTTTTCATCTTATCCACCTCTTACCTTGATGTCCTTCACTATTGTTCCGTCTTTTAGGAACGCAATTCTGTCTGCGTGTCGTGCAAGCTCATCATCGTGTGTGACGAGTACTATTGTTTTGTGTTCTTTTGTGTTGAGTTCGCGCAAGAATTTCATAACATCATGCCCTGTTTTGCTGTCGAGGTTTCCTGTTGGCTCGTCTGCCAGTATTACTGCCGGCTCTACTGCAAGGCTGCGAGCTATTGCAACTCTTTGTTGCTGTCCTCCTGAAAGTTGGTTTGGTTTGTGGTGCATTCTGTCTCCAAGCCCGAATTGTTCCAATAGTTTTTTTGCGCGCTTTAGTTGTTCTTGTTCTGGAATTCCTTGGAATATCATGGGGAGTGTTACGTTTTCAAGTGCTGTTAATGTTTCAATGAGGTTGAATTTTTGGAAGATGAACCCGATTTTTCTTCCGCGGATTTGTGCAAGGTCTGATTCTGATAGTTCGCTAATGTTTTGTCCGTCGAGATAGATTGCTCCTTGTGTTGGTATGTCGAGGCAGCCTATTAAGTTCATTGCTGTGCTTTTTCCGCTTCCTGAAGGCCCTTGTATTGCAATAAATTCTCCTCTATGAATTTCTAAATTAACGCCTTGCAGTGCATGGACTGGGGCTTCTCCCACTTTGTATGTTTTCCACACTTTTTCTAATTGTATTATCGGGCTTTTCATAATGATTTCAGCTCCTTGTTTGTTTTTGCCAGCACTGTTCGTATTTTTTTGCTGTTTTGTTTTAGCGTGCCTTTTTGCATTTGCACAAAAAGCTCGTTTCTTAAAGTGTCCCATTCTGGGTTTATTTCTTTGAAGGGCATTATTCCTTTGTGCATGTTTTCAACCATTGCCATTGGAAAGCTCATGTCCTCACCTGTTAATGCTGAGAGCATTTTCATTCCTTCTGTGAAATTGCACAGGCATTCGCATCTTTTTTCTTCTATTGCACTCAGCTTTTTTCTGCCTGTAGCTGTTAGTTTGTATTCTTTTGCCTTTCCTTTTTTTTTAATCTCAATAAATCCTTCGCTTTCGAGCTGTTCAAGGAGCGGATAAATGCTTCCTGGCGAGGGTTTTACGCCAATGCGTTTTTCAACAAATTTCATGAGGTTGTAGCCGGATTTTGGCTCTTCGCCAAGTGCTTTGAGCACAAGGATGTTCAAAAATCCACGAATCATTGAGCTTGCCATATTGGTACCGATATATCGCTTCCGATATATAAATGTTTTGTCACTTGATCATTCATATCTTAGTGCGTCAACAGGCCTTAGTTTTGATGCTCTGTATGCAGGGATGACTCCTGCAGTCATGCCTATTCCAATCGATAGCAGCAATGCTTCGGCCAGCAATTTTATACTTATCACAGTTGTCATTTCTCCTCCGCCAGGGCCTATCATTCTAAGCCCGAGGCTTGGGATTAATGATGAGATCCCTGCTCCGAAAGAGATTCCGAGGATTCCTCCAGTCATGCCCACAAGGGCTGCGTTCAGTAAAAATATCATGAGGATGTCTGTGTTTCGAGCGCCGATTGCTTTCATTATTCCTATGTCTTTTGTTTTCTCAAGCACTGAAGTGAACATTGTGTTTGCGATGCCGACAGCGCCCACAATTAGTGATACTGCAGCTATTGCGCCGAGGAATAGTGTCATTGTTTGGGCAATGCTTGCCATGCGTTCTTGTGCTTGTTTTGAGCTTTGCAGGTTGTAGTCTTTTGTTTTTTCTGTGAGGTGTCTTGCCAGCACTAATTTTGCGTCAATGTCTGCCAGCAGGCTATCAACTGCATCTGCATTTTCTGCCTTTATTATGATTGAATCAAATTTCTCATTTCCAATGTCTTGAAGTGTGTCGCGCGCGGCATTGATTGGCATTATTATTTTGTTGTCGTCTCCGCCTGGGCCTCCGCTTTCTTTCAGAACTCCAACTATTTTGAATGGCTTGCCTTCTATTGTTATCATCCTGTTGATTACGAGTGGTTGTTTGAATGTTTTTTGTGCAATTCTGCTGCCGACAATTATCATTCCGTAATCTGATGGTCCGAGAAATCTTCCTGATTCTAGTTCTGAAGTTGTTATTTCCTTCCACTCTGCTGGTTCAATGCCGTTGACAGACACAGTTGCAGTTTCTCCCAAATAATATGCTGCTCCCTTTGCAGAAACACTGCCGTGAACAACTTTAGCATTGTCTATTGATGCTATTAATTGAATGTCTCGCTTTGTCAGATTTTTTGGAGAGCTTTTAATTGCAGAGGTCTGTTCCATGTTGTGGTCGCCAAAGCCTCTGAATCCTCCGGCTGCCCGCCCTCCTCCTGGGGAAATTGTTATGATGTCTGCGCCAAGCCCGCTTAGCCTGTTTTGAACGTTTTGTTGAAGCCCTTCTCCTATTGAAACAATGGCAACAACTGCTGCCACGCCAATCACGATGCCAATGATTGTGAGCCAGCTTCTTAATTTGCTGTGGAACAGGATGTTTAATGCAAGCTTAAATGATTTCTCAAGCCTCATTTTTTCCTTTGAATTACCCGGATTATTTTATCTCTCAGTGTTGGCTTTTTGTAGAGCACAATTCCTATAACCGCAATAAGTATCACAATCCATAATGTTGTGTTGCTCCACCAGCTTGTTGTCTGTGCAGTTCTTGAAAAACGCCCGTTCATCATTGTTGTTGTGTCGTTCATTCTAAACTGTATTGCTGTTTTTTTCTCAATAGAATGCCTGACGCCTGTTGTGTCTGTGTAGTCTACCAGCACAGTTAGCAAGTTTTGTTGTGTTGTGTTTCTTTGCACAAATCTCTGTCTTGTTTGTTGTTGGCTGTCTGTCATCGTTTGTGTTCTTTGTACAGCATTCTGTGCTATTTGGAATGATACTATTGTGTAGTCTCCTTTGTCAAGGTTGCCGATTATTGCGTCTGTACTTCCGCGCACTGCATATCCTTCTTGTTGTGGGACTCGTACTGTGACAGAATATGCTGGATTGCTGCCAACGTTTGAGACTGAAAGTGATGTTTGTCCTGCTGTGCTTTCTGAGAATGCTATGTCAAAGTCTGTTTCGCCGCCAACAAATATGCCTGCGGTTGTTGTTATTGTTTCTTTTACACTGCTGCTATTTGTTGATTTTGTGTCGTATTTTAAGTTTAGATTTAGTGTGTACAAGTCTGGTTTTGCATTTACGCTGGCAATTACTTTGTATTTAAGTGGTATGCTTTCGTCTGGTTCTAAGTATTTGATGTATCTTGTGTTGTCTGTTCCAACTGGAAGTATTATTCCGTTTGGCTCCTGCCAGAAAAAAACCATGTTTTGTAGTGGTGCGTTGCCAACATTTGTTACTGTGAATGTCATGTCTGTTTCTTTGCCAGGCATTATTTTCATTTTGTCTATCGAAAATATTTGTGCGTATTCTCGTGCAGTTAAGTCGATTGTGAAATCATGCATGAACCATGCCATTCCTTTGTTTAGCGAATGCCTGAACTTTATTGGATACTGTCCTTCTGTTGCGTCGCGGTCAACGCGGAATTTGTAGCTTATTGTTTTTGAGTTTTCTGTGTCTGGAAAAAATGGCAATGATGCAATTGTTTGTTGTGTTTCTTCGCCTGTCAAAAGTGAAAATGGATATTGGGGGATTGCTTCAACCAGAAAGTTTTTTGCTTCTGCATCTCCTGTGTTTTGTATGCGCAATCTGACTTCAACCATACCTCCTGCTCTTGCTGGGTCCGGCTCTTGGTTTAATATAAAAAATTGTAAGTCTGGGGCTGATGCAAGTGCTGTTTGGCTAATTATTGCTAATAACAATGCCAAAAAAAACAGTTTATTGGTATTCATTTCTTCCACCTCTTTTATGAAATGATTTATCGTAAAATTCTGTTTTTGAATACAGAAGTATAGATTTCTTATCTATGTCAATAATATAAAGTTGTGCTGTTGAATCATTTTTTAGTGAAACTTGTATGGCATTTTCTACATTTGTTCTTCCTGCTCTTCCTGGGCGCCTGATGAAGTTGCTCACTTTAAAGTCATACTTGCTAATGTCGTCGCCTTGCCGTGCAAGTTTTTGTGTAACAAGCTCTTTGGCTAATGAGATTTGTTCTGGTGTTGCTTTTGCGAATGCTGACTTAAAATGATACACGCGCACCAGCCCAAATATTAAGAACAGGCAAAATAGTGCAATAAAACTCATCGAAATTATTTTCCAAATGTTTTTATGTTGTGTTAACTGTTTTTTGTTTGCCATGAAGTATACTAAACTGAAACAACATTTATATGTTTCTTGTAACTGGTTTCATTTTTGTGCAACCAAACATTTTTATGCAAGTGCCACTAATAAGTGTGTATGGACTTTCGCACAGCTGTTGCAATGGTTTTGTTGACAGTATCTATTTTCTTGGTTTTTGATAAGTTGTTTAGTCCTCAGCCGATTCAGGTTGTGTCAGAAACTGGCGAGGAAATAACAACAATAGGCAGTGATTATTTTCAGCTGCCAGAGGTTTTGTTGTTGATTGTCAGTTCTTTTTTAGTCGGCGCTACTTCTGTTTTTTTGTTTTATCACGCAGAGCCTAAAAAATTGCTTGCGCAGTTAAAGCCAGAGCCTGACAAGTATGGCCACATTATTAATTTGTTAAAAGCTGATGAGAAAAAAGTTTTTTCAACACTTCTGAAAAACAATGGGGAAATGCTTCAGAATAAGATTGTTTTGGAAACAGGCCTTGGCAAGGTTAAAATAACGCGTGTTCTTTCAAGCCTTGAAAGAAAGAGTTTGGTTGTAAAAGAAAGATATGGGCTTACTAACAAAATAAAAATAAAGAATTAACACGCCTTCTTCTCACCAAATGTTAGTTTTATTGGTTTTCTTCTTAATTCAGAATCTCTTATTTGCACTTGTTTTCCGTTTGGCGTGTGTAGTCTTCCGTCATTGCCAAAAATAATGCATTTATCTTGCAATGTTGTGGTTGATACTGGTATGCCTCCTATGTTGACCATGCCTGCCATTGTTGTTCCTAAGCCCATCTCGCCAGTCATTATTTTGTATGGCATTCCTTCTTTTATGGTGAGCGATGATGTTGCTTTTTTTGCCTGTGGCGTATAGCTTTGTATCTGTTGTGTTTTGCCGACAAGCACGCCTTGTGTTTTTTGTCGCGCAACATTACCTGTTATTGTTGTGTCATCAAGATATTGTGTTGTAAAAATTCCCGCAAGTGCAACAATAATGACAAAGCTGTAAATTGCAAGAACGTATTTTGGCATTTTTTTCCTCTTTTTAGTATTGTTGTGTTAATTAACTATTTAAAATTTACGTGTGCAGTTCTGTGATTGCTTCTTCAAGTGCAAAGATGAGTTCTAAAAACATAATTCATAACAATTTTATACTCTTCTTATAGCAAATCGCATAGATAAATGAACAAAAAT
>JACQMU010000129.1 GCA_016203425.1 Candidatus Woesearchaeota archaeon | reverse complement strand
TTATACAACATAGCACCAACAGTGCTTGAACTGCTGCAGATTAACAAACCAAAAGAAATGACCGCAGAAAGCCTGTTGCGAAAAAAGGTGACATTATGAGCAAAAAAACAAACTATGACGACTGGGCACTCGTAATGGCAGCAATCATATCCTGCATAGCAATACTCGGGCTAACATTATTCCTAAAAAGCGGATTCACAGGAAACTATATTGCGAACAACGCAAACCAAATTCTTGAAATAAGCCAGCCAGTCTACCAAGGCAGCCCTGCATTTTACTGCAATGAAGAAGCATTCGCACTCTGGACACGACAAACAGTAGACGCAATTCTCAGAATAGGATACTCCTGCACAGTCAGCGATGTAAATAAAGATGTAACTTGCTGCTGGCCGCCGAAAGAATAGATTTATATACCGCAGAATATAGATTTGTTAATGGCAGACAAACAGATTTATTTTGATATTGATATCAGCGACGCAACAAAACCAAAAGGCGTGTACCTCTTTTTCGCAGCAGGCGAGAACTACGCACTTATAAGCAGGCCAACTCCACACGCCCATTCAGAATTATACACGAGTTTCAAAGAACACGCCGAACAAAACTGCACGCCAGAACTAATGCCATTCACCCCTGTAACAAAAGAACGTATTTGCGGAGCAGGACTTTACAGAATAGATGAACACGCCAAAACAATCACTTTCTTCGGCAAAAGCAGCAACCCAACACTCCACACAAAACCCATAGGCCCTATTGAACAGTTTGCTGACGAAATACTGCGAAAAACAGGCCTTACTGTTCACACCTATAAAAGCGACAATTGGGCAGATATGTGGCTCGGAAACAAACTCTAAACAACACGCTTCTGAATCAAGTACAATCTTGCAAAATAACTGCGCGACAAATCCCTGCCAGTCATAAAATACCTGAATTTAACATAAAGACCGTTAATACCATCTTTAGGAAGAAAGATTTCTTTAACCAAAACTGGCTCATAATCAGCAGGAAGATACTTGTCATCATTAAAAACAGAATTAACATAACGCAGGTCAAGAAAATAAAAAGGCCCGCCTTCTGAAATCAACTGATTAAGAACCCCTTGCGAAAGCACACTGTGAATAACAAAGTTATACTGCTCAAAAATAATCCTCCTGATAACATCAAACTCCCCAGTCTCATAAAGAACGTCAATAAAGTCACCAGACTTGTTCTCATGAGCAATGGCACTTCTTACTGCTTGGTCAAAAACAAACCACTGCTGGCCTTCAGCACCACGCATCAAAAACTGGTAAAAAAAACCTGCAGCAAGATGTTGAACAAGCAATAATGCAATAATTAACAAAAACACTTTTTTATATTTCGAAGAAACAATGTTAACATAGAATGCATGCAACAAAAAGAAAACCAGCAAAACAAAAGGCAGCATGCCTGAAAAAATGTATTTAGGCAATTCAACATCGTGAACCTTAGTCCCAACAAAAGCCAGCAAAAAAGAGGCAAAAACAAACCATGCAGAAAGAATGACGAGAACATTGCCCTTATATGACAAACAAACTTTTCTTCTTAACCACACCAAAACAGCGCACAATGAACACAACAAAAACAGCCAAGCAAACAAAGGCCCTAAAGAAGAAAAAAAAGAAAACGGAATTGTAACCTTGCCTGAAGTTATAAAAGATAATGGAAAGATTTGAGAAAACAAAACAAACGACGGCTCATAACCAAAAGGAAAATCAGTGTACTTCTTCTGAAAAACAACATTAATAAAATACTGCACAAACGATGTTGTTTTCTCCCCCTCTGTCAATGATGGAAACGTAAGAAGATTAAGCCAAGGGATACAAATCAATGCAAAAAAAACAACAAACAAAAAAATCTTAAAACTCCTTCTTGAAAACAAAAACAAGCTCGCAGTAATAGGCACCAGAAACTTGCCGTCAGTCTTAGACTTCACAGACAAATAACCAGATAATATAAACAAAACAAGACTTTTCAGTGAATTGCCATCTAAAACTTTCAACAAAAATATTAAAGCAGCCATCAAAAAAATCAGAGCCAAATGCGTCTGGTCAGCAAGAAACCGCATAGTGTAATAAAACGAAGGCAGGCCAAGAATAAACAATCCAGTTGCTGCTGAGAAAAATGCATTCTTTGTTGCTTTGTAAGAAAACAGATAAACAAGACTGAGAAAAAGTACGCTGCTTATTACGCGCCACAAATAATACCAGTATGCTTCTGAACCAGACAATAAATAAATCCCTTTAAGAAATAAATAATAAACTGGACGAACTTCAACCCACCCCTTGCCGTAATAATCGTGAGAAAAAGGCTGTAATAAAAACGAAAAAATGTTTTGAAAAGAATGTGATTTAGCATAATACAAAGAACGATAATCATCACCATATGCTGGATTAAAATTCAGCGTTGAAAGAAAAATGTAAAGCCAGATAAAACTACCAATTGCAACTATGCTTAAGCAAGACCAGAATTTCTTATTCACAGACCATAGACTTATGCTATCAAACACAAAACACAAACAAAACAACAGTTATATAAATGTTCTGAGTCAAAAGTCTGAAAATGAAGCCATCCCCTCCTGAAATAACAGTTTTAATCCCAACATTAAATGAGGAAGAAAACATAGGGAAACTGATAAATGTAATAAACAGTATTCTAACAAAAGAAAAAATGCTTTACGAAATCATAATCGTCGACGGCAATTCTACAGACAATACTGTTAAACTTGCAAAAGAAAAAGGCGCAACAACCATTTTGCAAACAGAAAAAGGCTTTGGAAATGCCCTTATTCAAGGATTTGAGCAAGCACGCGGCACATACACTCTCACACTCGACGCAGACTTCAGCCACAATCCTGAAACAATACCTCAGTTTTTGAAAGAAAGGAAAACTGCAGACATAATCATAGGCTCGAGATACGTTAAAGGCGGAAAGTTTAAAATTTCTCTCTCACGCAAAGTAATAAGCATCTTTGCCAACAAAACATTCTCGCTATTATTACGAGTGCCAATAAAAGACCTAAGCGGAAATTACAGGCTTTACAAAACAGAAATACTGGGAAAAATTAATCCTGAATGCGAACATTATGACATACTGCAAGAAATCGCAGTAAAATCATACAAGCAAGGATTCAAAACAAAAGAGATTCCAATTACTTACATTTTCAGAACAAAAGGCAACAGCAAACTCATAGTAAGAAAATACCTCAAACAATACATAAAAACTTTCATCAAGCTTTGGAGGATGTAGAGTACACCTTCTCAACAGCAAGATTATGAGCTTCAATATAGTTCTCAATAAAAAACTTCCAGTCAGCAGTTGCTGCAACCTTTTGCGCCATAATCTTGTTTTCAACACGCTCCTGCGAAGAAGTATGCGCAAACCTGTACAAAATATCAGTTAAGGCAGCCACAATCTCATCATAACTTTTGCCAAAACGCTCAAGCACAAAAATGCCAGGATACTTCTCCTTAGTACAACCCTTCTGGCACAGATAACGGCCAAAACCAGCCAAATCAGTTGTTACAGAAGAAACACCAAGCGCGCCCCCTTCCAAAGGAGTATAACCCCAAGGCTCATAATACGACGGAAAAACACCAAGATGCGAGCCCTGCATGCTTTCATAATAACTCGTGTCAAGCAAACCATCAGCGCCAGTCAAATAAATCGGGTAAAAAACAGCTTTCACACGGTCTTTTTCTGCATTAACCAAGCCAGCAGACTTCAGCGCAGTTAATATCAAATCTGAATCTTCATTATACAAATCATGCGTTGACAAAGGCGGAACACCCTTACGAGCAAGCCTGCGAACCTTTGGCAACATCTCGTGAGCAAAATCCTCACTAAACAATGATTTAGCGGAAATGTCATTTTTTGAAATCAACAAATGCGTAACCTTATTCTTAATCTCATCAGCAACATCATCAACAGAATCCTTCACATCCACAAAATAAGTCTTGCTCTCAAGCAACTCAGGCTTTATTGCCTTAACATTCCCAGGAATCCAAAAAAACGCAACAATCGTCCTGTCAGAATTCTCCTGCTTAAGACGCTCATTAAGACGGCCAAGAGCGCTGATAAAAACATCAACACCCTTATCACGAAACTCATAACGGCCTGCAATAAAATAAATAAGCGTCTTATCAATATCAAACGAATAATACGGAAAAAAATAATACAACAAAAACTGATGAATCCTGTTCTTAAACAATTTGTGCTTGATGCTCGCCTCTTCAAACGTAGGAAACTTAGCCATGTCCAAACCATTCAACAACAAAACATCAGGCTTTCTGCCAAGAAATTTTTCAGCCTCAATCCCCGTAATCTCACTCACAGTCGTAAAAACATCAGCATGCTTGGCAGCATTTGCCTCAGTCTGGTGCTTTGCCAACACGCCAGAACCAAAACTCGCAGCCTCAGCATCAGGATTAATCTTGTCCAACAAACCATACAAATCACGGTCAAAATTCGCAAGCGTCCTGCCAAGCGTTGTTGCATGCGTGGTAAATATTGTACCAACCTTCACATGATTATTCTTCAAATACAACAAGCCAGCAGCAGAAAGCCACTCATGAAACTGCGC
>JACQMU010000126.1 GCA_016203425.1 Candidatus Woesearchaeota archaeon | reverse complement strand
TTTTGAAGCAGTGTTGTCAAATAATGCTGCTGAGAAAACAGTTACTGATGTTTTAAGAGAACTTGTGGGGAAGAAGAGTGTTGCTGTTAAGCCGCTTTCTAGAATTCAGGGGCATGATAAGCTGTTAGGTGTAGTTGCTGTTTACAAGGATGGTATGGCATTCAGAGATTTTGAAGACTTTGAAAATGGGTTGGGTTACCGGCAATATCACATCTTATAGCAAATCGCATAGATAAATGAACAAAAATAGTGCGATTTGCTATACTATCGAATCTCACAAAGTTTCATATATTATGAGATTTGATATTACACAGGAATAATGAGGCCCAAGTGTATGAATTAAATTATATTGCAGTACTCTCTGTTGATCATCCATCGAGCAAGTATCGTAAGTGAATATTCTCAACTTTTGTGCCATAATCTTTAAAAACAAAACACTGTTATTTATGCCTATGCCAAACATCTCTTGGGGCGACGCAAGAATAATTCTTGAAAACATTGTTGGGTGCTGGAAAGATGCTGTTGGTTTGCCGACAAAAGCTGCGTATCTTTCGAGTGACTGGCTGCAGCGCACGAAGCGTGATAAAAATCGCGTGAAAATAAGTGATGTTGTTGGTGTTGAGACTGATGAAATGTTTTACACTTCTCCGTATGAGAATTATGTTGTTGGCTTTATTGATGATGCTCCTCAAAAAAAGTGGCCGCACGAATGTCGGTACGTGTTTATCAGCAGGGCTGGTGAGCGTTCGGTGATGCCTTTAACACTTCCGCCGGTTTCAGAAGAAGTATACAAGCTTGAACAAATTATTCCGCCTCCTGATAAAAGAGTTATTGTTGTTAAAGCTAAAGAGGATAAAGAATAATGATTACACGAGACCGCGCACGTGGTGTGCTTGAAAATGTTGCTAATGCTTTATGTCAGAGCATTGTTGAAAAAAGTGTTTATCTTTCTCCTGATATTATGGCTGACTCAAGTATTGTGCAGGACGATGGTGTAAAAATCTCTTCTCCGTACAAGATGTACTTTTTCGGGTTTGTTGACGAGGCTCCACGAGCAAACTGGTCTCATAATTGCCAGTATGTTTTTATCAATGCTCATGATGGATATCATCATGTTGTTCATGGTAACTGGCCACCTGATATTCTTGAAAATTTAGAAAAGATTTTGTAGTTATTCTCCTTCTTTACACGTGCAACTCTTTATTGTTTCACGACACTCGCTACATGGCTCACACATTGGGCACTTACCGCCATGCAGGTCTATTTTTGTGTAGCCGCATTTTGTGCAGCCTTTTCTTTCTTTTTTGTTTCTCATTTACTTTTGAGTTTTTGTTTGATGTATGCTTCGCGTAGTGCTTTTTCAAGTTCTTTTTCCATTATTATTTTGTCTGTGTGTTTGCATAGTGTGTCTGCGAGTTGCTGGTCGCCGTAAATGTCTTTTATCCAGTTGCTGAAGTCGTTTTTGTGCTGGTTGACGTGGTGGCTGAACTCGTCGTGCGGCATTTTTGCCAGCGCTCTTTTTAGTTGTGGTATGTTTCTTATTATGCCTCCTCCTTTTAGTTTAAATGTGACGTCTGGGTGTACGTCTGTTATTAGTTTTCTTCTGTCAAATGCCATGGTTTGTTCCACCTCGTGTAGTTCTTCACATATTTCTTTTTTATGAATTAGTGATTGTGCTGCTGCTGCAATGTCTTTTGCTGTGAGCCCGAATGTTTTTAGGAGTTCTTGTGGTTCTCCTGATTCACCGAATCTGTTGTTTACTCCGATTATTTTCATTGGTACTGGATACTGTTGTGCAAGTACTTCTGCTACTGCGCTTCCGAGTCCTCCGTGAATTTGGTGTTCTTCTGCAGTTACTACTGCTCCTGTTTTTTTTGCTGCTGCAATTATTGTTTGTGTGTCGATTGGTTTTATTGTGTGGCAGTTGATGACCATTGCATTGATGCCTTGTTTTGCTAAATGTTCTGCTGCAGTGAGTGCTTCAACAACCATGATTCCGCAGGCAATTATTGCGACGTCGCGTCCGTCATTGTAGATTTCTGCTTTTCCTGTTTTGAATGGTGTTTCTTTTGTTGTTATGACTGGTGATTTTGCTCTTCCTAATCTTATATAAACTGGTCCGTTGATTTTTGCTGCTGCAATGGTTGCTTTTTGTGCTTCTATTGTGTCGCATGGAACTATTACTGTTAAATTTGGCAAGGTTCGTGTTATTGCAATGTCTTCGAGTGCTTGGTGTGTTGCTCCGTCTGGTCCGACAGAAATTCCTGCGTGTGCGCCTGCGATTTTGACGTTTGCTTGGTTGTAGCACACGCTTACTCTTAATTGGTCCCAGTTTCTGCCTGGGCAAAAGACTGCGTATGAGCTGACGAATGGGATTTTACCAGACAACGCTAAACCTGCTGCTATGCCCATCATGTTTTGTTCTGCTACGCCAACTTCAATAAATCGTTTTGGATATTGTTCTTTGAACCATTGTACTCGCGTGCTTTCTGCAAGGTCGCCTGTGAGGACAACGACGTCACTGTTTGATTTGCCTAACTCTGCGAGTGCTTTTCCGTAGCCGTCTCTGGTTGGTGCTTGTTCTGTGTGCTGGATGTCTTTTACAATGTGTGGTGATTTGTTCATTTTAGTAATTGTTTTCTTTCGTGTGCTAATTCTTTGAGTGCTATTGTTGCTTGGTCTTGTGTTGGTGGCTTGCCGTGCCATTCGTAGTCGTTTTCCATGAATGACACGCCTTTTCCTGGGATTGTGTGTGCGATAATGATTGTTGGTTTTTCATAGATTGCTTTTGCTTCTTCGAATGCGTCCATGATGTGGTGGATGTTGTGCCCGTCTGTTTCTATAACGTGCCAGTTGAATGCTTCGTATTTTGCTCGCAGTGGCTCAAGTGGCATAACGTCTTCAGTGTGTCCGTCGATTTGCATGTTGTTTCTGTCCATGATTGCTGTTAGGTTGTTGAGCTTGTTTGCTCCTGCAAACATGAGTGCTTCCCAGATTTGTCCTTCGTCATTCTCGCCGTCGCTCGTGAGACAATAAATGTGGTGTTTTTTGTTGTCGAGTTTTGCTGCAAGTGCTGCTCCGATTGCGATTGATAGTCCTTGTCCGAGTGGTCCGCCTGATGTTTCTATGCCTGGCAGTGCTTTGTTGTGTGGGTGTCCTTGTAGTCTTGTGCCGAACTTTCTTAGTGTTAGTAATTCATCAACTGGAAAATATCCTGCTTCTGCCATTGTTGCATACATGACTGGGCAAATGTGTCCGTTTGATAGGAAAACTCTGTCTCTTTCATCCCAGTCTGGTTTTTTCGGGTTGTGTTTAAGAACGTGAAAATATAGTGCAGTGAACACGTCTGCCATTCCAAGTGGGCCTCCGCTGTGTCCTGAACCTGCTGAGACAAGCATTCTTATAATGTTTTGGCGTATAGAATTGGCTATGAGTTTGAGTTGTTTATCGTCTGCAAGCTTTGTTGGCACAGCTATCCCCTCTTTTAATGAAATACGTGGGAGTGTGGTATTTAAATATTACTGTAAAAAAATCTATTTCTTCTTCACTTCCCAATCAATGCTTGATTCTTTGCCGCCCGTCAGATATTTGTGGCAAGAAAGTGCTGCTACTGCTCCTTCGCCTGCTGAGATTACTGTTTGTTTGTAGGGTGTTGTTGTGACGTCTCCTGCTGCGAAGATTGCTTGGTCTGTTGTTTTGCAGTGATTGTCTGTCACAATTTCGTTTTTGTCAGTTAGTTTTACCAGATGTTTGACTATGCCTGTGTCGACTTCGTAGCCGATTTCAATAAATATGCCGTTGACTGGAATTTCTTTTGTTTCACCTTCACGGTGCCCAGCAAAATTCTCTTTTGCCAGGGTTTGTGTAGATGCATCTTTTACAATAATACTCGTGACAAATTTGTCGCCTTTGATTTCTGTTGGGATATGATTAAGCACCAGTTCTATTTTTTTGTTCAACCGTGCTTTTTCTACGGTTATTTCGTCTGCGCGAAATTCGTTTCTTCTGTGGACTAAATATACTTGTTTTGCTCCGATTTCTGCAAGCTCAACTGCTCCTTCAACTGCTGAGTTGCCACCCCCAATGACTGCCACAGTTTTGTTTTTGAACAATGGTGCATCGCAGGTTACGCATGTGCTGACTCCTCTTCCCAAAAATTTTGCTTCTCCTGGAATGTTTAAGCTTCTGTGGACTTTTCCAAATGTTAGTATTAATGCTCGTGTTTCAAATGTTTTGTTGTTTGCTGTTGTTACTGTGAAAATGTTTTTGTTCTTGTCAACTTTTGTTACTCTGTCCAGAATTACTTCTGCTCCAAAGCTTTCTGCTTGTTGTTTGAATTTGTTCATTAAGTCTGGCCCTGGGCATGCGTCTACTCCTGGATAATTTTCTATGTGGTTTGTCAGGCTTGTTTGTCCGCCTATGTCAACGCTGAGAACTAATGTTGACAATTTTTTTCTGCAGGTGTAGATTGCTGCTGTTAGCCCTGCTGCTCCTGCGCCTATAATAATAACGTCGTAGCGTTTCATGAGAAATTTATTCTTTGATTGGTGGTTTAATAATGTTTTGTAGATTATTTTTTCTTCGTGCCTGCTTTTGCACATTTTTCTGAGCAGAACCATTGGGTTTCTCCTCTGTATTCTCGTTCAACAACTTTGTTCTCGTCTTGTGATAATATTTTGCCGCAGGCTGGGCACTTTGCTTTTTGTCCTCTGCCTGTTGCGCCTTCTGTAAATCCTTCTTCCCATGGCGCCATTTCGTCGTCATCTTCTGTTAGTTCTTCTCTGCCTTCTTCTGTGTAGACGTCTGCTTCTTTTTCTCCAAGATGAATTTTGAGT
>JACQMU010000125.1 GCA_016203425.1 Candidatus Woesearchaeota archaeon | reverse complement strand
GAGTACGCATGTTTGATAAAATGAGAATTTTTTGTGTTTGAATATTGTTAGAAAATGATAGACAACGACACTGAAAATTTGTACTAAAAACATGCCGAAATGGTTAAATATCATTAACAGGTTGGCAACCAAGAAATACCCTTTTTTGTTGTTCCGCAGTAATTCATTGTACGCGTCGATAAACAAAACACTCAAAACAAGTGCAACCCCGTAATATCGTGCAACTCGAAATAATAGCAAATAGTAAACTGTTGTTAGTGCGGCAGTGCTTGTTAAGATTGCAAGATTTTGATTTTGCGTATTCTTTTTTGTGACGTAGTAAACTAAAAACACAAAAATAACTCCAAGAATTGCAAATGGCAGTCGTGCTGAGTAAACGCTAAACCCTGACAAAAGAATGCTTAACGCGCTTAAATAATTGTGTAGCCACAAATATTCTGTGTAGATTTTGTTTTTGCACCATAGATTTTCATCTTCCATAATCTTGTCGTCGTAAAAACAATAAGGAATCCCATATTTCGCAACGCTTCGTGATACAAAAACACTGGTTGCTTCATCTCCCGTCCAAAAACTTCTGCTGTCAAGGTTTGTGAAGAGTAAATAAATTGAAGCAAAGAAAAGAATTGTTAAGAACGTTAATGTTTTGTAGTCTTTCATCTTAAAAGTACGCCCCTGCTGGGATTCCACGAAGTGCTGAGCACGAGTGGTGCCACAAAATCCGTCAAGATTTTGTGAGCACTTCGAATCACCGCCATCAAATTACGCCCCTGCTGGGATTCGAACCCAGATCGATGGGACCGCAACCCACCAGTCTGTCCAAGTTAGCCTACAGGGGCAAAGAATAGTGTCGATTAAAAGGCAACTGCTTTATAAACTTTTATCCACAATTCTTGCTTTGTTGCCGTCATATTCTATATGAACAACTTCCGCGTTCTCAAAGGATTTTGTTTGTCCGTGTCTTACTAAAAATATTTTCATGGTTAACTATCTCTCCCTCTTTGTTCTCCGTATAATTTCTCAACATCTGTTGTTGTTGATATTGTTTGTAACGATTTGTCGTCCCTGATTCTAACAAATCTCGGAAATCTCAAAGCGTATCCTGAACTGTATGTTGGCGACTGTTGTATTTCTTCATAAGCCACCTCAATAACAACTGTCGGTTTGACAAACACATTTTTTCCTTCATTTCGAAGAATGTGTGGCTTTAGTAATTCAGTAAAATGATTAAAACTAATTCCTTCTTCATCCTTCTCCTTTATTCCTGTCCCGACTTTGCCTATCTCTAATAATTCTCCTTTTTCATTTTGAACCGCGATTGTAAAGCTGCTAAGCCATGCTGAGCGTTTTCCTTCTCCCCACTCAGCCCCAACTATTGCTACATCAAGTGTTTCCATGATTGGTTTTAACTTCACTCCATACCCGACGCGCGAGCCTGGTTTGTAAATGCCGTTTAACTTCTTAATCATAACTCCCTCATATCCCGACGCTAATGCTTTTTTGTAGAACGCTTCTGCTGTTTGCTCGTCTTCAATTATTTGCTGTTCTGCAAGCTCCACTTGGTTTTTTTGTGGTCGAATAATGCTTGCCAATAATTGTCTTCGTTGTGAGAATGGCTTGTTAATTAGTGATTCGTTGTTGTAAAACAAAATGTCAAATGCAAAAACAACAACTGGTGATTTTTCTGCTGTTGCGCGAATGTCGTATTTGCGCTTTATTCTTTGTGAAATGTTTTGGAACGGCAGATATTTTTCTGTGGCTAAATCAATGCCAACTGCTTCTGCATCTATAATGAATGAGTTTCCCTGAATAAAATTATTGACGCGATGCACTACTTCTGGGAATTGTTGTGTTACATCTTCAAGCCGTCTTGTAAACAGCAAAACGGCTTTGTTGTTTTTGTGTATTTGCAGCCTGAATCCGTCGTATTTGTTTTCAAATGCCGCTGGTTTGCCGACTGTTTCAAATGCTTCTGGTATGTTTTGTGCTTTCGGATAAAGCATTACGTTGCATGGCTTGCCTGTTGTTAATGTGATGTTTTTGAGTTCGTTGATTCCTTTTTTGCTTATTTTGAAGATGTGTGCAAAGTCATTTGTTAAGTCGTATGCTTCTTGCACCGCAGTTACGTGTGCGTCATATTTTGTTCTTTGTTCGTCGCTTAGTGCTAAATCATTTTCTTGTTCGCTATACTGTAATGATAATTCCTGTCCGAAGCAAGCCCAAACAATTGCATCTCTGAGGCTGCCATCACCTATGCCTACGCGTAAGTCTTCAAGGCAGGTTCGCACTAAATAGCGTGCTTCATCCGGCATTGCGCTTGTCAGGAGTTCTGCGATTAATTGCAGTTTTCTGTCGACAGTGCCTTCGCCCTCCATGGTTGCAGTTTTTTGTAGGTTTTCAAATACTTTTTTTGTGGTTAGTGGTTCTGAAAATAGTGTTGCTTGTTTTTTTGTCGCAATTGTTGTTGCTGCTGTGTTTCCCAGATCGCCTGTTGTTTTCCATAATTGTTCAATTTCTTCTGCAGTCTTGCCTGTTGCGAGGACAATTGCTTTCACAAGAGTTTTGTCTGCAAGCCCTATAACGCGCTGGTCCCATTGTGGAAATGCTCTGCCTTGGATGAGCAGCATTGTGTGGCTTATGTCTTCATCATTCAAAGTTGACAAAAATTGTGCAAGATAGTTTGTTTTTTGCAGTCTTTTTGGCGTGCTTTCAAGCTGTTGGTAAAGTTGAACAAGTTTTGAATAGAGCATGATGACAGCAATTAAGAACGTGTTTAAAAAGCTTTATTTACTGGTGAGAGTAATTTAAAGTATGCATTTTTATGCGCCGACGGTGGCAGGTGCGACGGTCGTGTCACTGCGTTCCACGCCCTGCAAACCACTCCGAAGGAGCCACCCCTCGGTTTGCCGCACGCCACGTCGGCGCCGACGAAGCGGGGGATGTCCCTTACGGGGTGCTGAGTAGGGCATGACGCAGTCATGACCGTAGGCGCCATTGTGGTTGCGTGCGTCACTAAAATTTTTTACTTATAACCTGCGCAGTAATAATTAAATACAAGTAAATCAAATTTTGTTTGATGGACACGCTTGAGTGCATGAGAACTCGCAGGAGCATTCGTAAATAACTTGATGAGCCTGTAGAGTTTGAAAAGGATGGTGAGATTCTTGATGCTGGAAGGAATGCGCCGTCTGCTGGAAACGTGCAGGACTGGAAGTTTATTCTCGTGACAGAGCCTGCTGCCAGAAAAGAAATTGCTGAAGCTTGTCTTCAGCAGTACTGGATGGAAACTGCCCCTGTTTATGTTGTCATTTGTTCTCAGCCTGAAAAAAGCGAACGTTTTTATGGTGAGCGTGGTAAGCGCCTTTATTCAATACAAAATGCTGCTGCTGCAACTGAAAATATGCTTATTGCAGCGCATGACCAGGGCTTGGGTGGCTGTTGGGTGAGTGCGTTTAGCGACGATATGTTGCGTCGTGCATTAAACATTCCTGATGGTGTTAATCCGTATGCAGTCATCACGATTGGTTATCCTGATGAAACACCTGCAATCCCGCCAAAATTTCCGATTGAAAATGTTGTTTTCATCGAGAAGTGGGGCAATCGCTTGCGCGATATTGCTGCGTTTATGGAGCATTATGCTGAGCATGTTGTAAATGCTGCTAAAGCTGGAAAAGAATTTGTGCAAAAAGCAATTGAAAAGATTAAGGAATAAAAATGGCTGAAGAAAACGAAATGAAAGCGTACATGCACGTGAGAGACAACATTTTTGTTACCAATGAAGATGGTGTGATGGGGATTGACAAAAAAAGTGCTTTTGGCCGTGCGCACGAAGAAACCATTCGTCAGGGAATTACTTGCTTTAGAGAAGATGCGCTTCGTTTGCCTGACAACACACGTGTTAATTTGCCTGATAAGAGCCGCATTCATTTGACTGGCAATTGTTTTGAATCAAAAAATGGTTTTGAGTACTATTTTAATCACGTGAAACAATTCTGTCCAGCGTCTCCTGAAATTCATTTTCTCGAAGCATTACGTCAATATGTTGATGACGAACAAAATCTTCCTGTTGTGCTTGCTTTCTCAACTGATAGTCGTGTTGACAAAATTCTTGAAACAGTTGGTTTTTTGCCACTTGAAGCGAGAATCTGAAGGTTTATCGTCTACAAAAACTTTTCTTTCGTCGAGAAAACAAAATTCATCTTTTTGAAACTATATTTTTAATGATAAGAATATTTAAATAG
>JACQMU010000124.1 GCA_016203425.1 Candidatus Woesearchaeota archaeon | reverse complement strand
TCTTATATGTAAACCCCGCGGTACCTAAAATCCACATGTTTATAAATAACGCTGAATGTTGCTGTTGAATGGGCGACATTGTTGTGCAAGAAATTGATTTTGCTAATGCTTTGGTGCGTTATGTTAGTAACAATCCTCAAACACAGCTGAAAAAGAAACCTGAAGGAACAATTCCTGATCATTGGACTTTGCTGGCTTTTGGCACTCAAGAAGTTCCGCGCTCTCTGTGTTTGGCTTCGCATGGGCTTTTTGACGCAACTTTCGAGAGACATGTTGTTATTCCAAGAATGTGGGATTCTTTTGAAAGAGGTTACTTAAGTCCTGTAATGGACCTTCTTGAGCGTATTTATCACGAGTGCCAAGAACCAAGTGTTGCAGATTGGAAGCCAGATGGCCATCAAAAAACAGATTTTTATGTTGGTCGCGAGTTCTGGATGCGGGCAACACAGAAGAGAAATTACAAAAGAATTCTTGAAGAACTTAGCCACAGAAATCTTGTTGTATTCGCCCCGCTAAAAATTCGAAATATGGGCGAGATTGTTTTTAGAAGTCTATCAGGAATTGATCTATCAGGAATTGAATTAGAGATTGAAGATGTTGGGCAAGTTCTTTTGCGTGATGGTGGAAAGCTTGTTGAGCTTCCTCGGTCTTATCAGGATTTAGAGTTAGTTATTCGTGAAAATAGTAGTGAAAAAAAATATGAACGAACAAACATTCCTCGGTTTGAACGCTATGGCGACTTTACACCTTGCATGTATATGGTTGCTGATAACTGTGTACTTGATGATAAGATGAAAGAAAAAAATGCTTCCGAAGAAGAATTATGGGAATTAGTCAAGAAACATACTGGTGAAGATTTGAAGAAACAAAATATTATGTACGTACTTGCCGAGAAAAAGGGAGAGGTTATAACTCCCAGATATGTCGGCCACATGTTTGCTTTTATGCTCGAATACGCATACGGAAGCCCTGCCGGCTGCATTAAATGGGACCATGCTTACACTGTTCCGTCTGATGATCTTTCAGACGACACAAAGCAATCCGTTGATTGTTCACATGATAACTGGGAGATACATCACGAAAGTTTTCTTAAACAGCATCCGAAGATAGCTGAAGAACTTAATTCGAAATAGAGTTAAATGTTTAATTATCCAAGTCTGGTTTGCCGAAATCTTGTGTTAGAATGTCGTCGAGAAGTGTACCATAATTATGGGTTTGTTCACGAACAATTCTGCGGTATTCTTTGATGAGTGGTTCTTTTGCTGCATCGCGCTTGATTGCGGTTGTTAAATCCTGTTCACCATCTTGCGGATTGTTGAGTGCAATATTGCAGAGCCCTCTGATAATGTATGCTTCAGTAATAATCTTTTGAATTGGTGGTTTGCGTGCAGTAAGCACCTTGTCCATCAACGTTTTTGCTTCTGCGTAATTATCTTTGTTGAACGCATCCTCGCCGAGGACATAATACAAAAGCGTGTCGTCAAATCCTTCTTTCAGTAAAGTGCGGGCAAGTGATGCTCGCTGTGGAGCTGTAAAATTTTTGGTGTAGTGGCGCACTGCGTTTGTAACAAGCGATTCATGCACTTGTATAATTACTAGTAAATTGCCAGTGTTTTTTTCAAGCCCTTCAACTAAAATGTCAAGCGCTTTGTGATGTGATTCAAATGCTGCCTGATAATTTTGTTCTCGTTCATGAGCGGCGCCGAGAAAAATGTATGGTGTTGCGCTTTTTGGAAACAAGCGTTTGTATTCTAAAACTGCAGGGGTGTCTTCTGTCAGTTTTCCTTGCTCAAGCGCAGTGTTGATGCGGTTGAGGAGGTCAAGCTTTTTTTTGTTGTTGGCCACAACGAAAGAAAAAGCAGTGTTGCTTATAAATCTTCGTCACAGAACTTTTTGCAGTGCAGCAATTGCAACTTCAATTTGTTTGTTGTTTGGCTCGCGTGTTGTCAATCGTTGCACCCACAGTCCAGGAGTTATCACAATTTTCAACAGTTTATTGTCCTTGTGGTTTGCGCTGAACTTCAGAGTTTCATAAGACAGGCCGGCAATCAACGGAATAAACAATATTCTCATTCCAATATTAACATACCATCTTGGGTCTTTGATAAGCGAGAACAACAGAATGCTTACGGCAATGACAAACACAATTAAGCTTGTTCCGCAGCGTGGGTGTTGCACAGAGCATTGTTTGACATTTGAAACTGTCAACTGCATTTTTTGTTCATAACAATTAACAGTTTTGTGTTCTGCACCATGGTATTGGAACACTCTTTTGATGTCTTTCATTAAGCCAATAATTCCAAGATAGCTCAGGAATGCTCCCAAGCGGAGTCCGCCATCAACAATATTAAATGCCATGCCTTGACTGTTTGTTAAAAGTTTTGTCAGATAATAAGGGCCGATGACAAACATTAATAGTGTCATCGTAATTGCAAACGCGAGTGAGCCAATTAATTCAAGTTTTGATAATTGCTCTTTATTATTTGTTTGCTGGTCTGCCGACCAAGTGAGTGTTTTCATGCCGAGAATCATCATTTCTATTAAAAAAATCATTCCTCTGAGAATTGGCAGTCTTAATATTCTTGATTTTTCTGTGAATGAATGGAACTCTTGTTCTTTTATGACAATCTTTCCTTTTTTGCGCACAGCAGTTGCTACTTTTTCTTTGCTGCGCATCATGAC